>JBAZCD010000117.1:0-7745 GCA_041671205.1 Pedobacter sp. | reverse complement strand
CTCTTTTTTATTTTGCATTCTTATAAAAGGACCGGCTGATGTTCTCTTCTGTAATTTCTTACATCAGGATCCCTGCAATGGTTGCCGACAGGTAAGAAGCCAGTGTGCCGCAGATCAAGGCCCTCATACCAAGCTTGGCAAGATCTGTTCTTCTTTCCGGTGATAATTCTCCAATCCCGCCTACCTGAATGGCTATGGAGCTGAAATTAGCAAATCCACATAAGGCAAAGCTTGTGATCAGAATAGTTTTTGGATCCAGTGTTTCTTTGATCTTAGCCAGATCAAGGTAGGCCACAAATTCGTTGATCACCATTTTAGTTCCCATCAGTGAGCCGGCAACCTGAATATCCTTGCCTGGAACACCCATAGCGAATGCAAATACAGAAAATAATGATCCGAGTATCTGGTTCAGGCTAAGCGTCTGAAGATTAATTCCAATGAATGAAAGGGATAAGCCTAAACTGTGAAGTCCGAAGCCGACCCTACCTAATACAAAATCCACCAGTGCAATGATGGCTATAAAGCCGATCAGCATGGCTACAACGTTTAAACCAACCTTTAGTCCGTCGCTGGCACCATGAGATATCGCATCTACCAGGTTGGCATTCGTTTTTTTAATTTCCAGGGAAACCCTTCCTTTTGTTTCAGAAATTTCAGTTTCAGGCCATACAATCTTCGATATGACCAAAGCGGCAGGAGCGGCCATTAAACTGGCGGCAATAAGATACTCGGCCGGTACACCAAGGGCAATATAAACGGCCATCACACCGCCTGCAATACAGGCCATGCTTCCCGTCATTGAGGCTAATAGTTCAGACATGGTCATGCCCTTCAAATAGGGTTTGATCATGATCTGTGCCTCAACCTGGCCAACAAAAGCGCTGGCCACATTCGAAAGTGCTTCAGAGCCGGAAACCCCCATTAATTTATATACGATGTAGGCAATGAATTTCACGACCCGCTGCATGATCCCCAGGTAATAGGCTACGCTGACCAAAACGGCTACAAAAATAATGGTAGGGATAATATTAAAAAAGAAGATGAATTCGTTACCGTTTCCAAAGACCTTACTCATATTATCCGAATTGACCAAAGGCCCGAATACAAATGCTGCGCCCGATTGTGAAAAGTTCAGGATCTTTGTTACAGCATCACCCAGCCATGCAAAAATACTTTTGCCAATTGGAATTTTGAGAATAAACACCGCAAGAGAGATTTGAATGGCCAAACCGGAAAAAACCAGTCTGTAGTTTATCGCTTTCCTGTTGTTGGATAATAAAAAAGCGATAGCAAAAATCAATACAACGCCAATCAGGCCGGTGAATCTCTCCATAGGGAAATTAAATTCTGAATAAAACGTGAAATTTAGAAATAAGATTTTGATTTAATACTTTTTGAAGAATAATTATCAGGATTTTCTTCTTGAAAGTTCATCACGGATTTTCGCGGCCTTTTCATAAGCCTCCTCTGCAAGAGCATCTTTCAGCCTGATTTTAAGATCATCTTCAGTAAGTGAAGCGTAGTTGATCGTAGGAGAGGCTGCTTTTTCTTCAGTTTGAGGTTCAATATTTTCAAGGAACACAAATTCATTCCCTTCAATTACAATCCCTGCCGAAGCTAAAATAAATTCATAAGTAAAAATCGGGCACTCAAAACGTACTGCCAATGCAATGGCATCCGAAGTTCTGGCATCAATTTCTGAAGTCTTTTTGCCGTCTGAACAGATCAGCTTTGCATAAAAGATTCCGTCAACCAGATTGTAGATAATGACTTCCTGTATGTTAATGCGGTAAGAACCAGCCAGTGATTTGAAGAGATCATGGGTTAAAGGACGGCTGGGAGTCATCTTTTCGATCTCTATAGCGATAGCCTGAGCTTCAAAGGCTCCTATGATAATTGGTAGTCTTCTGCGGCCGTTAACTTCACCCAGAACAAGTGCATACGCACCAGACTGGGTTTGACTATACGATAAGCCTACAATATCTAATCTTATCTTCTTCATTAAATAAGCTAAAAATCTATGGAACTCAAATGCTCAGGTATCAATATCAGGATTGTGCCTTATACGTTTTTATAGCCTGAATTAGTTTAGGTACCACTTCAAAGGCATCTCCTGCAATTCCGTAATCTGCCACCTTGAAGAAAGGAGCTTCCGGATCTTTGTTGATCACTACTATTGTTTTTGAAGAGCTAACACCGGCCAGATGCTGAATTGCACCGGAAATACCGATAGCAATATAGAGATTGGGACTTACCGCAATTCCGGTTTGACCAACATGTTCTTCATGCGGGCGCCATCCCGCGTCTGATACAGGTTTTGAACAGGCTGTAGCAGCTCCAAGTACGGCAGCCAGTTCTTCAATCATCCCCCAGTTCTCAGGGCCTTTCATTCCGCGACCGGCAGAAACAACAATCTCAGCATCAGGAAGTGCAATCTTATCGCTTGCCCTTACAATCTCCTTGATCATCGTACGGAAGTCAGATTCCTTGAATTCAGGAGTGAAATCTTCTGTTTTTGCCAATGAACCACCCTCATTAAGCTGATATGAATTCGGATTCAGGGCAATTACTTTAACTGCAGAAATTAATTCAACATAGGCAAATGCCTTGCCCGAGAACGCCGTTTTCTTAACGGTAAACTTATCATTTTCAACTTTTGGCAGTTCAACTGCTGCATCTGCAAGCCCGGCCTGAAGTTTGACAGCAATACGTGGCGCCAGACCTTTTCCACTAAAAGAGTTGCTGAGAACAACAACCGCAGAGCTTTCTTTTCTGGCAGCATCAGCAATAACAGCGGCATAAGCCTGGTTAACAAAAGTCTTTAATTTCTCATTCGAAACATTCAGTACCCTTGATGCTCCATATTTACCCAGATTAATCAGATCCTCCTGACTAACGTTGCCAATTGATATGGCTATCAGATCTGTTTTTAACTGTTCTGCAACTGCAGAGGCATACGAAACTACTTCGAAAGTAGATTTCTTGAATTTGTCCTCTGCATTCTCTACATATACTAAAACTGACATATTCTCTCTTTAAGCCCTTAAACGGGATAATAAATTTATTATAGCCTTAAATAACTCTTGATTTGGTATGCAACAGGTCAACCAGTTTTTCAGTTTCATCACCCGAAAGCATGGTAACCGAACCCCGTGGTGCAGGGATAGAATAGGATTTGAAAACAACCAGTTTTTCTACTTCAGATGCTTCAATAACCTCCAGTGGCTTTGTCCTTGCAGACATGATTCCGCGCATATTCGGAATTTTCGGCTCTGCAACACCTTCCGCGCAGCTTGCCGCAAAAGGGAACGGAACAGTAAGTATTTCTTTACCGCCTTCAATTTCACGAACTAGGCTGGCTTTATCCCCTTCAATGTCTAGTTTTTTGATAATAGAGATGGATGGAATGTCAAGAAACTCACCAATCATAGCTGCAACCTGTGAGCCATTATAATCAATAGACTCCCGACCGGTTAGGATCATTTCAAAGCCTTTGTCTTTGGCATAGTTTGCGATCTGAGAAGAAACGAAATAGGCATCGCGCGGAGCAGCATTGATTCTCACTGCATCATCAGCACCTATGGCAAGGGCCTTTCTGATTGTTGGTTCAGAACTTGCTTCACCCACATGAATAACGGTTACCGTACCTTTTCCTCCCTCCGTTAACTCGATAGCACGGCCCAGCGCAATCTCATCATATGGGTTCAAAATAAATTGAACACCTGCTATATTGAATTGGGTATTATCAGCGCTAAAAGTTATTTTTGCTGTAGTATCCGGAACATTACTGACACAAACTAATATTTTCATATAGATTTCTGTTTTTACAAATCTACTTAAAAAAGCCAAATTAAAATGCATCTTATCCGATTACAAAAGCTTTTGGATTTTCTTGAAAATGAACCTAAGGATCCCTTTCTGAAATATGCGCTGGCTACCGAATATTTTAATGCAAATGATTTTGAAAAGGCATTATTTTATTATGAGGATTTGATTTCCAATCATCCTGATTATGTTGGAACATATTATCATTTGGGTAAATTGTATGAAATTCTTGACAGAAAACCTGATGCTATATTGATCTATAAGAATGGGATGGAAGTTTCCAGAAAAGCTGGCGATTTACATGCATTTTCAGAGCTTCAGACTGTTTATAATTCTGCCATGGGTTTAGATTACGAAGACGACTAAATTATATGCTCAGAAAACGCCATCTTATTTTTCTTACTGATGTAATATGGTTTACACTTACAGCTTTTGGTGGGGCCCAGGCACATGTTGGAATGATGCTGAAAAGCTTTGTCAATAAAAGAAAGTATATATCTGAAAGTGAATTACTTGAGCTGAATGCATTAACACAAATTTTACCGGGACCTTCTTCTACTCAAACTTTGGTCGGAATAGCCTATAAGGTAGGCGGACTCCCCATTGCAATTGCCGCATTTATTATCTGGATATTACCTTCAACTGCCTTAATGTGTATCGCTGTTTTAAGCTATACCTTATTAGGTCAGAAAGAAAAATTTGAACAGGTACTTAAATTTGTACAACCGGTAGCAGTAGGAATAGTTGCTTTTGCGGCATATTCCTTTGGACGTACTGTATTGAAGACCAATACTTCGATCTGGCTTGCAGCAGGTTCTTTATTTGCTACCCTGCTTTTGAGAAATGCTTATGCTTTCCCTATCCTTATTCTGATTGGCGGGATCGTTTCATCAACCATTCATAAAGAGGTAGAAGAAAATAATCTGCGGGTTAAATTATTTTCCAATATAAATCCCCGGAAAATAGCCTATTTCATCGGGGTTCTGTTATTATTTGCCGGTTTGGGAGCACTCATTAATCGTACTTCACCGTTCAGTTTACCAATTCGTTTGTTTGAGAATTTCTATCGTAACGGTATTATGATCTTTGGCGGGGGACAGGTACTGGTACCTTTCATGTACACCGAATTTGTAGAGATGAAAGGATATCTGACTTCCGATCAATTTTTGTCCGGTTATGCTTTTCAGCAAGCTTTACCGGGGCCAACCTTTTCTTTTACCTCATTTGTTGGCGGTATGACTCTGAAAAATGCAGGTGCAGACATGTACGGACAGATATTGGGCAGTATGATTGCTGTGCTGGGTATTAATCTTCCGGGACTGATACTGATCTTGTTTATTGTCCCTTTCTGGAACGATCTGAAGAAAATAACCCGGATAAAAAATTCCCTATCCGGAATTAATGCAGTCTCGGTGGGCTTTATGGGAGCGGCGTTCCTGCTTTTGATTAATCCCGTTGGAATAAATTACCTTTCAGTCAGCCTGATTGTCATTACCTTTCTGCTTCTTGTTTTTACAAAGATCAGAACACCATTTATAATTCTCGCCGGGGTATTATTGGGTTTGTATCTTTAAAGCCAGTGATGATTCAGGTACTTAAAAAGGAGTCTCATCATCCATATCATCCATTCTCGAAGGACGAATGATAAAGTTGTTTGGCTTTTCAAAATCCTGTGAAGGGCTGATGCCGGCAAATGGATTAGGATTGCTTGCAGAAGCGTTGCTGAAGTCTTCTTCAAGATCAACGAACTTCACATATTTACCTACAAAACGCAATGGAACAGTACCGGTTTCACCGTTTCTGTGCTTGGCTACAATTACTTCACCGATTCCAATAGTTGAGCGTCCCTGTTCATCTTCTGTTAGCCCGTAATATTCAGGACGATAAAGGAATAGAACCATATCTGCATCCTGCTCAATTGACCCTGATTCACGCAGATCCGAAAGCATGGGCTTTTTACTTCCTCCCGGACGATTTTCTACAGCCCTGCTTAATTGAGACAGGGCAAGTACCGGTACATTTAATTCTTTGGCCACTGATTTCAGCGCTCTTGAAATACTACCGATTTCCTGTTCACGGTTACCGCCTTTGCCATCACTTTTACCATGCATTAGCTGCAGATAATCAATGATGATCATCTGAATATCGTACTGAGATTTCAGACGTCTGCATTTTGCCCTGAACTCAAAAATATTTAATGCCGGAGTGTCGTCAATGAATAGCGGGGCTTCGGTAAGGGTTCCGATCTTGGAATGAAGCTTCTGCCATTCCCATTCTGCCAAATGGCCTTTACGGATTTTCTCCTGCTCAATTTCTGTTTCTCCCGAGATCAGACGGTTAACTAACTGTACTGATGACATTTCGAGTGAGAAGAATACGACAGGTTTGTTGAATTGAACGGCGGCATTTCTTGCACAACTCAGGACGAAGGCCGTTTTCCCCATCGCAGGTCTTGCCGCAATAATGACCAGATCTGAGGGCTGCCAGCCGGAAGTGATCCGGTCCAGTGCCGTAAACCCGGATGCTACACCGGTTAAGCCATCAACTTTGTCTTTTATTTTTTCAAGATTTTCGAGCGATTCTCGGATAATGTCATCCATTTTGCTGGAATCCCTTCGAAGGTTATTTTGTGCAATATCAAATAAATTCTTTTCGGCATGATCCAGAAGATCGAAAATATCAGTGGTATCCTCGTAAGCATTACTGATAATCTCGGTTGAGATCCGGATCAGTTCACGCTGAATGAATTTTTGCGAGATGATTCGCGCATGATACTCGATGTTTGCAGCAGATGCAACGCGATTGGTCAGTTCAGTGATATAATATGCCCCGCCGATCATTTCGAGGTCACCCTGCTGTCGTAATTGAGCCGTAACGGTTAATATATCAACCGGAGAGGATTTCTGGAAAAGTGCCTGAATAGCCTCAAAAAGTTTCTGATGACTGTCTTTATAAAAAACATCCGGTTTTAATATATCTATAACAGCTGAAAGAGCATCCTTTTCAAGCATTAGCGCACCTAATACAGCCTCTTCCAGATCCAGGGCCTGGGGAGGTAATTTCCCCAGTCCGCTTGCTACTGTACTTAACCTGTTACGACGCTCAGCTGAAAAAGTATTTTTGTTACTTTTATTAAATTCCTGATCCTTTTCTAAACTCATAACAACAAAAGTATACAAAAATTGAAGCAGAATTTTTTTAGTTTTTCACAACGAATAATTTTAGCAAAACACACTATTTGCTTTCAGGTGTCCCAATCACTTTTTTATTAACATAAATTGTTTAAAAATTATTAGAATCGTAATAAATCAGTGCTTAAATTGAAATCAAGCTAATGTTAATAATTTTTTCGGATGTTGATAAACTTCGATTTTACGCTAAAAAATTAAGCCATTTATATGTAAATGGAAATTATATCTAACTTGGCAGCTTACTATATTCTGTAGAAATGAACACTAACTCTTTTAAAAGAAGAAGGGACAATGAAACCCACGAGTCTAATCAAATGGTATTCGGAATCCGGGCAATTATTGAGGCCATTAAGAGCGGAAAGGAAATTGAAAATCTGTATCTTCAGAGAGGGCTTTCCGGGGGGATTATTTTAGAGTTGCGCGCTTTATTAAAAGAGCAGGAGATCGGATTCCAGCTGGTGCCTGTCGAAAAGTTGAACCGCTTAACGCCGAAAAATCATCAGGGTGCCGTGGCCTTCATTTCTCCGATCAGTTATGATAAAATTGAAAATATAATTCCGGCTATCTATGAAAAAGGAGAGGTTCCACTCATTCTGATGCTGGATGGTATAACCGATGTGCGAAATTTTGGTGCCATTGCCAGGACTGCAGAATGTGCTGGTGTTCATGCATTGGTTGTTCCTGCAAAAGGCTCTGCACAGATCAATCCGGATGCGATCAAAACATCTG
>JBAZCD010000116.1:0-7759 GCA_041671205.1 Pedobacter sp. | reverse complement strand
CCTTATGTCAGTTGTAAATTCGCATAAATCAATTTCAAGAACCCGCAGGACTTTCATTCAATGCTATTGATGCAATAATTTGATGTCCAATAAAAATTAACTACCTTAACTAAATAAGTGAATGATCGCCAATCGTATTCCAATTTTTGAAGTTTGTAATAATGATCATAATATGATTCATGCCCAGTTTCTTAGTAAAGACTAATCATGTTTGAGGGCCTTCACCTCAGATTAATCTAAGGCGTCTTTGCCGTTACAGTTTATCCTTTTAGCTGAAATTGAGCTAAACGTTATAATCAATGTAATATGAATATCAAAGAAATGTATTCAGGTAATATTGCTGATAGTCAATTGATCCTTATTAAATAGTATCTATTATATTAAAAAAAGTATTAAGATGTCAAAAGTATTAATTCTGGGAGCAGGTATTGCCGGTCATACTGCTGCCGCTCATTTGAGAAGGAAATTATCCCGTGAACATGAGGTGCTGGTTGTTTCTCCTAACAGGAACTATCAATGGGTACCTTCCAATATTTGGGTTGGAATTGGCAGAATGAATGTAAAAGATGTTTCTTTTCCACTTGAACCCGTTTATAAAAAGAATGGAATTGGATACAAACAAGCCAAAGTCGTATCATTTCATCCCGAAGGTAATGGCACTGAAAATAAGCCATTTGTAAAAATTGAATATCTTTCTGGAGAAAAAGCAGGTGCTCAGGAAAATGTAAGTTATGATTACCTGATCAATGCAACCGGTCCCAAACTAGCATTCGAGCTGACAGAGGGATTAAATCCCGGTACAAATAAAGCTTATTCTGTTTGTACCTACGATCATGCCCTGCATGCTTCTGCAGCATTGCATGAACTAATCAATACTGTAAAATATTCGGATAGAAAAGCCAGAATACTCATCGGAACAGGACATTCAAAAGCTACTTGCCAGGGAGCTGCATTCGAATATATCCTGAATGTGGAAAATGAACTCGTCAAATTGGGTGTGAGAGACCAAATTGAGATTACCTGGATATCCAATGAAAACGAATTAGGTGATTTCGGGATGGATGGAATGCTTCTCACTTATGGCGACAAAACATTGAAGTCAAGCGAAATGGTGGAAATGGTGTTTGCAGACCGCGGCATTAAATGGATTTTAGGAGCCGGAGTGTATAAAGTGGAAGATGGAAAGGTTTTATATGAAAATCTGGAAGGTGAGTATAAAACTGAGGAATACGATTTTGCGATGTTAATTCCGTCATTTTCCGGACATGGTTTCAAAGCATTCGATAAAGAAGATAGGGATATAACTGATAAATTATTTAAGGGGTTTATGATAGTTGATGCAGATTACACTGCAAGACCTTATGAAGAATGGTCCGTTCAGGATTGGCCGGAAACTTATCAGAATCCGAGTTATAATAATGTTTTTGCCCCTGGAATTGCATTCGCACCTCCACATGCTATTTCAAGGCCCCGGAAAAGCAAGAATGGCACTGACATTTTTCCTTCTCCACCCCGAACAGGTATGCCTTCGGGTATTACCGCAAAATTGGTTGCAGATAACATTATAGATAACATCAAAAACGGTACATCAGCTCAGGGAATTATTTCTCTGCGACACAAAGGGTCGATGGGTAATATGGGTGCGGCATGTATCGCATCTGCCGGTTATGGCCTTCTGGATGGCAGCGGAATTAGTATGACTACTTTTCCAATTGTACCGGATTATAACAAGTATAAGAACTCGCATGGAAGGGATCTGAAGAAAACATTTGGAGATATCGGACTTGCCGGTCACTGGTTGAAATTGTTTTTACATTACGCGTTTTTATATAAAGCTAAAATGAAACCATTCTGGTGGTTAATCCCGGAATAAAAACCAAGATCATGATACAGAAAATATCAAAATCCGAGCACTTTAAAATGCAAAATCCTTTTATCCAGTTTTTTAAATTCATATATCTGAGTTTAAAAATTTTAATGATTGTGGCCGGTGGGCATGGAAGTACCAGGAAATAATTGAGTTTGTTCATTTATCTAACACCCATGCCCATCCCCCTCCAGCATTTTTCGAGCGTGAAATACTCCGGGGAGGATTGCTTCCAGGGATTCTTTTGCACCATTTGTGCTTCCCGGGAGGGTAACGATTAATGTTTTGGCAATAGAACCCGCAACAGAACGGCTCATCATTGCGAGCGGGGTGCGCATTTGTCCGAAGTTTCGCATCGCCTCGGTAATCCCATCAGCATCCCTTTCAAGTATCTCTTTCACTGCACTTACAGTATTGTCTCTGGGTCCGAGTCCGGTACCTCCGGTAGTAAATATGAATTGTATATCTTCTTTCACCCAGTCCAGAATCTGCTTTTGAATGGCATCTTTATCATCAGGGAGTACCGTGTAGTATTTAACCGATGCGCTTAAAGCCTCGAGCATGCTACTGATCAGCTTCCCGCTTTTATCTTCCCGTTCACCGCTTGCAGTTGAATCAGAACAAACCAATACGGCACATACAGGAGAACCTTCCGTATAATGGATGCGGTCACTTTTGCCGCCTTTCTTCTCCAGAAGCTTGATGTGGCCAATCTCCAGACTGGTATCAACAGGTTTCAGCATATCGTAGATTTCCAGTGCGGCTACAGAAACAGCAGTAAGTGTTTCCATTTCAATTCCTGTACGGCCTATGGATTTGGCTTCTCCATGAATCACAATTCCGCTTTTTTGAAGAATATCTGTTCCAAAAAGATCTGCATGAAGGTCTTTGTTAAGGAACTCAAATGAAAAGTTCATGCCGTCAATGGTTACAGGATGGCAGTGGGGCAGTAATTGCGGGGTAAGTTTCGCTCCTAAAAACCCGGCTGCACGCGCTACATCAAACAGGTTTCCTTTGGGGAGCTCATTCGAATTGATCAGTTCAATGCTTTTTTCTGAACAAAATATAATGGCAACTGCTCTTGCGGTGCGAAGGGTGATCTGTTTATGGCTGATATCGCGCATATGACGTTGTAGTTATTTGATCTTAAAGCTAAGGATTAGTTTACCATGAGTAATTATTCATTTGAATAAGTTTTTGTCTTTGCTCTTGGTTCCTGTTCTTTATTTATAAGACATCATAAAATCCCAGACCGTTTCAAATGAATTATAGTCCATGTTCAGCCCTTTGACCAATGGCTTTCCCGGGGCCCGGAGTGTGGGGTGGGTATGAGCACCCCCGATGATCTTATAGAGTATAACGTCATTTTTTCCTTTATAATGCTGGATTTCAACGGTGGAGTTATCGCCTGGTTCAAGGTCAGGCAGACTTCTGATTTTTGCTTTCGTCTTAACGCCGTTTCTGGCCACCCAGTAAGCTACATTTTCATCGCCTGAAAATAGTCTGGGTGTACGGGTAACTTTTACCGGGCCGCCTGCCCATTTAATGATAGAATCTGCTGTGCCGCTTGTAATGATAATGGGCATTGGTCTTGCTTTTGCAAATTGTTCAGCTATCTGCGGACTTATCGTTGACACGAATGGAGCGATGGCTCTGATCTTATCAGGAATATCACAGCTAAGCCTGTAGGTCATCATTCCTCCGTTTGAGCTGCCTGAGAAATAGACCCTTTTCGGATCAGCCTTGAAATCCCGGATGAAGAGGTCTATCAAAGAGGTTAAATAACCAACATCATCAATATTATCGGTCAGGGGATAGCTTCCGCCCAGTTTGTCGTTCCAGTGTTTGGAGGTAGCATCAGGGTAAACAACAATAGCCTTATCCCGTTCAGCACGGGCATGATATTGCGGACCCAGAACATTTACACCAATTTGTGCACTGGCCCCCATCCCGTGAAGAAAAAATACGACAGGCGCTTTTACAGCGTTTTCAATTCCTGCAGGAATGTAGTATATATACTTACGCTGTAATCCGCCATAACTCATTGAATCGGTATGTAGCCCCTTACTCTTAGCAGATTGTCCATAAGTGAATTGAAAGCCGAAAAGGCAAAGAAAAAGGCAGACAAATTTCATTTTCATGGTGTAAAAAAATTAACTCTGGGTTTGAATACTCAAGTATCAGAAAATTTCCTGAAAATTTCTTTGTTTAACTTGCAGAAATCGCCTTTTAACTGTTTTAAATTATAAAAATTGCGTATTTTGTTCGGCGAATGATATGTGCAGGAGATTAAAATCAGGAATTTTTAAATACTATGAAAATCGGTCTTTTTATACCTTGTTATGTTAACCAGTTATACCCAAATGCTGCCATAGCGACGCTTGGGTTGCTTCAGAAATTGGGTGCAGATGTTAGCTACCCCTCTAAACAAACCTGTTGTGGCCAGCCTATGGCAAACTCAGGTTACGAACACCTTACCCAGTCCTGTAATGATCTTTTTATAGAGAATTTTTCTGATTTTGATTATATCGTGGCGCCTTCAGCAAGTTGTGTGCTGCATGTGAAAGATCATTTGCATTCGCATGCAAATGAAGCAGCAGCTACAGAGATCCGGGGAAAGATTTATGAGCTGGTCGAATTTCTGACCGATATACTTAAGATCGAGAAGCTGGATGCCCATTTCCCGCACAAAGTAGGTATTCACCAAAGCTGTCATGGTTTAAGAGGTCTGCACCTGGCGCAAATGTCTGAGCTGGTAGCTCCCGATTTTTCTAAGCCCCGTCAATTACTGAACATGGTGGATGGCCTGGAACTGACTGAACTTGACCGGGTAGATGAGTGCTGTGGTTTCGGCGGATTATTCTGTATTGCAGAGGAAGCTGTTTCCGTCAAAATGGGAAAAGACCGTGTTGCTGATCATACAAGGCATGGTGCTGAATACATCACTTCTCCCGATCTTTCATGTCTGATGCATATGGAGGGGATCCTTCAGCGAAATAAGAGTAAGGTTAAGATCATTCATATAGCAGAAATATTAAATAGTTCATCCAAAAAGGCATGAACCCGGCATGATTAAAATAATCATTAAGCACATAAGGCAATGATTATTTATCTCCAACTTTTAGATGTTGTTTTTGCGGTCGTGAGCCCTTCGGGGTCTAATCATCAAAGGCTCCATCTGGCAGATAAAAACAAGAAAATAAACAGATGAAAAGTACGTTAGATCACGCGGCATTAGCAGAAGAATTCAATAAAGACGAAGAGCGGGTCGACTGGCATGATGGTGCACTCTGGTGGATCAGACAGAAACGCGACCGCTCTGCCCATCAAACTCCGCAATGGGAAGAATTAAGGGAAGCTGCCTCGGCCATTAAATCAAATGTGATTTCCAATCTTCACGATTACCTGATCCAGTTTGAAGAAAACCTGAAGAAGAATGGCGTAAAGGTTTACTGGGCATCAGATGCAGAAGAACATAACCAGATCGTTTATTCCATTCTGAAAGCAAAGAATATCGAACAGATGGTTAAAAGCAAATCTATGCTGACTGAAGAATGCCATTTGAATGAATATCTTGCTGAAAGGGGAATTGATGTTATTAACTCTGATCTGGGAGAATATATCCAGCAACTCGATAATGAGCCGCCAAGTCATATCGTATTGCCCTGCATTCATAAACGTAAGGAAGAGATAGGGGAGTTGTTTCATGAACATCTGGGAACAGAGAAGGGCCTGTCTGATCCAACCTTGCTGACCCGTGTGGCACGCAAACACCTCCGGAATGTATTCCTGACCCGTCGTGCCGCACTGACCGGAGTGAACTTTGCCGTTGCAGAAACCGGTGAGTATGTGGTTTGTACCAATGAGGGTAACGCGGATATGGGCGCGCATCTTTCAGAAGTTCAGATCGCTTCGATGGGGCTTGAAAAGATCATTCCTGAGCGCAAACACCTGGGTGTATTTCTTAGACTGCTTGCCCGCAGCGCGATCGGTCAGCCAATCACCATCTATTCAAGTCACTACAGGAAACCTCGTCCTGGACAAGAGATGCACCTCATCCTGGTTGATAAGGGAAGAAGCAGCTTAATGGCCCGCCCGGATTTTAGGGAATCTCTGAAATGTATCAAATGCGGAGGCTGTATGAACACCTGCCCGGTTTATCGTAAAAGCGGTGGTTTAAGTTATCATAATACAATATCCGGACCGATCGGAGCAATTCTGGCTCCGAATCTTGATATGAAACAGCATGCGGATCTTCCGTTTGCATCCACTCTTTGCGGATCCTGCTCGAATGTTTGCCCGGTTAAGATCCCGATCCATGACCAGCTTTATAAATGGCGTCAGGAGATTGTGAAACAAGGTTATTCGGCGAGCCGTAAGACCTTTAGTATGAAAGCAATGGCATTGACTCTTTCTTCACCTGAACTATACAAAACGGCAGGAAAAACAGGCCGATGGATATTGAATAATGCCCCATTTGCCATTAATAATAAATTTAATCCCTGGTATAAGCAGCGGGATATGCCGGATAGTTCAAAGCAATCATTCGGGGAATGGTATGCAAAAAACGACTCAAAGTCAGCGAAGAATAATGATCAATAAAGAAATTTGAATGAGCAGCAGAGAAAATATACTGGCGGCTGTTAAGAAAAACCAGCCGCCATTTTCAGCCCTTCCGGATATTTCGGTATTCAGGGTGCCTGAAGCAGACATCGTTAAAAAGTACAGTGAAACATTTGCCGGTATTGGAGGTTTGATCGTTTCAGCAGGAGGTATGGAGGCTGTGAAAAGCCTGATCAGGAAGAATTTTGATCAAAGCAAACGGATCATTACCAGTCTTCCGGATTTAAGGGAGGTTGCAGAGCTCTGTTCTCCGGGGGCAGATCCTCATAGCCTGGATGATGTCGAACTCGCTATCATTGAGTCACGGCTTGCTGTAGCAGAGAATGGGGCAGTCTGGTTAACTGAAGAAGTGATGGGCCAGCGTATTCTGCCTTATATTGCTCAGCACCTTGCTGTAATTGTTCGTGAAGAAAATATTGTTTCGACCATGCATGATGCTTACACAAAAATAGCTGCAGAGGATTACGGATTTGGCGGTTATATCGGCGGCCCATCCAAAACTGCCGATATTGAACAGGCTCTGGTGCTGGGTGCTCATGGTCCGTTAAGTATGACCGTTTATTTAATTAAATAATTTACCTGAATATAAATGAAGAACGATTCTATCATCATTCGTGATAATTTAAAAGAACAATACAGAGACATATACACTGATGAAGTTTTGTTGGCTTTAAACACGCTGGCACATTTCAATAAATCAGTGAAGAATTTGATGAACGAGCGCATCAAACGCCGGAATGATCGTCATAAGAACAGTAAACGAATCGAATTCTACGATCCTGAAAGTCTGATACCCGGTTCTTCAATAAAAGTTCAGGACGCCCGGGATGGAAAATTTGAAGGTTCAGTGATTCCTCATGATCTTCAGCGTCAGTGGATACAGGGTACAGGTCCGGCGGCAAAGCCGAATGCAAGACTGGAGAGCAGTATCCGTAACGCGGCTTATGCGCTCTTATCGGGAGCAGACGGATGGATGTTTGATGGGGAAGATGCCTTAGGTCAGATCGTCAGCATGTCACTGGATAATCAGCGGAATCTGAAGCTTGCGATTGCCAAAGATCCGGTTTTCTTAAAAGTGGCCGAACAGGTTGCTTCTGAGATGAACCGCTGGGCAGAGGGATTTCTGGGCCAGGAAATTGTAAAGGACTGGAAAAGTCAGCTGGATTTTACTACAAAGATATTCCGCTGTCGCGGACTTCATTTGGATGACCGGCATATCCGTGATGCGAATGGTGTGGCACTTGCGGCTTCAATCGCGGACCTTTGTTT
>JBAZCD010000115.1:0-7767 GCA_041671205.1 Pedobacter sp. | reverse complement strand
GAGAGAGTTACGGCCTTGATATCGAGAATGAATATTTTACTGCCTATCTTTCAAAACAAACCGGGCAGTTGGCAAGGCTGATCCTGAAACGTGAACATGGCCTTGAAATCTATTCAGGTGGTCAGGAGCATGGTGAACGCGCTGGTATCGATTGGGCACATGATTATGTAACGGAGGATAATTTTCAAAAATTGCGGATCTCTTTATGGGAAGAGTGCCCTGACTTTGAAGTCCACCGAGGTCCGATCTGTACCATCATTCGCCGCTGGGGTTTACCATATTCGCCGGTTCATCCGATTTTCTCACCAGCTAGAATGAATATGGATATTGAATATCGTTTTTACGCAGGCTTACCTTATTTCCACAAGTTTGGACATATGTCTGCACTTAAGACTTTTGATATGGTCTATGTTCGGGATGATGAATGGGTCATTACCGGACAGTCATTCACTGATATTATGTGGGTTGATACAGAAGGCAAGGTGCAAATTGGACAGGTTCCTGAAGGATCAGGTGATAAATTATGGGGAATCGGCTTCTTTAACAAGGATACTAAAGATTCATTCATTGGTTTATTTCTCGATCATCATGCTGACGGATTTCAGGAGCCGAGCCATAGCGGCTCCCCCAACCTATACTATAAGTGGCATGGGCAGTTCTGGAGTCGTTATCCTGTTCCAAAAGGAGTAAAAACAATTCCTGAAGGCGCTGTATTCCATCAGAAGAATGCCTATGTCGCACTTCCTTTCGACACAATCGCCGGACCGGCAAAGATTGAGAGTTTAAGAAAAGAATTGATAAATCCTTTGGCTGCTGCGGCATCTGTGCTACAACCAAATGTAATTTCAAAAGAAAGTCCGCGGCGTCTGGCCCGTTTGGGAGAGGCTCAGGACAGCCCGATATCTAAAGATCTGATATGGAAGGCACTCAGAGATGTGAAAGACCCGCAATTTTATAAATCTGATATCAGTATTGTTGATCTTGGTTTGGTATATGATGTGACCGTACGTGGCGGCATAGTAAAAGTGCTGATTGCAATGCCTCACAGAGGCCGTCCGCTTGGAACCTATTTTGCATACGGCTCCAATGTGGTGCATCCAACCGTTTCGAAAA
The DNA here is from genome assembly GCA_041671205.1 of Pedobacter sp. GTDB lineage: Bacteria > Bacteroidota > Bacteroidia > Sphingobacteriales > Sphingobacteriaceae > Daejeonella. The sequence continues at coordinate 6,654 of JBAZCD010000115.1, read as the reverse complement.
ATATTCTGACAGCGGTATATGAAGTTCCGGGGGTAAAGAAAGTGATTATGGAACAGACCTGGCATCCGGGCTGGAGTTCTAATATGCTGACGGATGAAGGGCGTAAAAAATTGGGGATATAGAAGAAATATTAAATGAGTTTATCTTAAGGATCCACTCTTTCATGATGATTATTTGAAATAAACAGTAAAAAAATGAAAAAAATTAATCCATCCAAATCTGCATTTAAGATGCACGACGATTCCTCCGAGTTAAAAGCCGGAGATGATGCAGGAAATGCAGAAATTATGAATACCGGCACCGATGCCCAGGTTTTTGATTCAATGAAACGTCGTAAGTTTCTGGGCATGGGCCTTCTGGGTTTTGCTGGTTTGACATTACCTCTAAGTTCCAATGCCGAAGAACAAAATGCAATCGGGAATTTTGTAAATGAATCTATTCCATTTGCTGATAAAACTACAAGCCAGACGGATGGGTTCGACGAAAAAGTTAAACTCCTTCAGGAAGCATGGGCTAAGAAAGATTTTCGTACCGGACGTGCCCTGGCAAATTCACTACGAATCTCTCAAATTCAGGCGCAGGTTGATCAGGAGGATTTTGGTACTCCTTTGATTGGTGCCAGTCTGTTCGGAACTGTTGCATCGCTGCCGGCCTCATGGAAGTCATGGGCCAAAGGCTGGCAATATTATAAAGTAATTAGCCTTGAGGAGAAAGTTGGTATACAGCGTAAAGCAGAGCCAGTAGAAGTTTTACTTAGCTTTCAGGCTGCGCAGACTGCATCACTTACGCGTGAGATCAGGGTTGCAGAGATTAAGGACGGGGTATTGACAGAAGTAATCTCACAGGTTTTTTCAGAAATTAGACGAGGAGCTGAAAAGATCTGTAAATTATTATTTCTTGCTGATAATCAGGGCAAAGAGAAGAGAAATTATATTGTTTTCTACGGTAACCCGGATGCCGAATTGCCGAATTATCAGTCAGATCTGAAGGTGACTGGTGAAGGTTACGGACTGGATATCGAAAATGAATATTTTACAGCCATTCTCTCCAGACAAACCGGGCAGCTGGCCCGTATGATCTTAAAACGTGAACATGGCCTGGAGATCTATTCCGGAGGTCAGGGCCATGGTGAGCCGGCAGGAATTGATTGGGCTCATGATTATGTTTCGGAAGAAGGTATTCAGAAAATGCGCATCTCACTATGGGATGAATGTCCTGACTTTGAAGTGGTCAAAGGACCTATCTGTACAATCATTCGTCGCTGGGGATTCCCTTATTCACCAATACATCCGGTATTCTCACCTTCCAGAATGATTATGGATATTGAGTATCGCTTTTATGCAGGTTTACCATATTTCCATAAGTTTGGCCATACGACTGCGGTGAAAGAGTTTGCACCCGCTGCACTCAGAGACGATGAATGGGTAATCACCGGTCAATCCTTTACTGATATGCTTTGGATGGGTCCGGATGAGAAACTTAAAACCGGTGTGGTTCCTGCCGATACTGCAGAAAAATTATGGGGTATCGGATTCTTTAATAAAGATACCAGGGATTCTTTCTTCGGATTCTTCCTGCAACATGAAGCCGAAGGATTACCTGAATTAAGTCATAATGGGTCACCGAACCTATATTATAAGTGGCATGGACAGATCTGGAGCCGCTATCCGGTTCCAAAGACAGTTAAAGTAATACCGAAAGGGGCCGTTCTTCATCAGAAGAATGCCTACGTTACAATTCCATTTACCATGGGAGATGGGCCGGCAAAGATCGAAGCTTTAAGAAAAGAACTTTTGAATCCTTTAACAACTTCAAGAGCAGAGTTGCTGAGTAATGCTGCTGCTAAGGAAAGCCCACGTCGTTTAGCCCGTCCGGGAGAAGCTCAGGACAGTCCGATAAACAAAGCCTTATTATGGGCTGCATTAGGAGATGTAAAGGATCCTCAATTGTATAAAGCTGATATCAGTATTGTTGATCTTGGATTGGTGTATGATATTTCTGTTCGCGGTAGCACAGTAAAAGTAATATTGGCTATGCCGCATCGCGGACGTCCTCTTGGAGCTTATTTTACCCACAGTTCCAATGTTGTTCATTCTACAGTGTCCAAAACCATGATGGAAGCATTGTATGAGGTTCCGGGTGTTCGAAAAGTAGTGATGGAGCAGACCTGGTATCCGGGATGGAACGCTAACCTGCTGACTGATGCCGGACGTAAAAAACTGGGACTTTGATGGTTTTATTTGAATATACCTTTATGCTTAGCCGGCTCCTTTGTGAGCCGGTTTTTACTGAATCATGAAGATTAATGCAATATGAGCTATTTAATAATTATTGAGCTTCTTAAATTATTATACTGAATTAAAAATTAACATATATGTTAAGCCGAAAAATTAAAAATTACCGCTGGATCATCCTAACCTTATTAGTTTCGGCTACCACGATCAACTATCTTGACCGGCAGATACTTGGCTTGTTAAAACCATCACTTGAAGTAGAATTTACCTGGTCTGAAACTGATTTCGCTTTTCTGGTAATGGCATTTACAGGTGCTTATGCCGTGGGTTTGATCTCATGGGGATGGTTTATTGACCGGATTGGTACAAAACCGGGTTATATTATTTCGGTTGCAGCCTGGAGTGTTATAGGTATGCTGCATGCCGTGGCAAGAAGTGTTACAGGTTTTGGCATGGCAAGAATCGGATTAGGCCTGACTGAATCAGGAAACGTACCTGCAGGTATGAAAACCATCGCAGAATGGTTCCCAAGAAAAGAGCGTGCTCTTGCAACCGGATTATTTAATGCAGGTACCAGTTTTGGTATAATCATAGCGCTGCTTATTGTTCCCTGGATTTTGAGGAATTATGGCTGGCATGAAGTATTTATTATTACCGGATCTGTTGGTTTTATTTGGCTACTTGTTTGGATATACGTTTATGATGTACCATCAAAACACAAACGTTTAACAGATGAAGAGTATAATTATATTCATGACGGGCAGAAATTAGACGCGGAAGCAGAGGAAGAAGTGGTTAAAATAAAGTGGCTTAAACTATTTACTTATCCTCAGACCTGGGCGTTTATCACCGGCAAGATATTGCTTGATCCGATCTACTGGTTTTTTATGTTTTGGCTGCCTTCTTATTTTGCTTCTACCTTCAAGCTGAATATGTCGAATTTAAGTCCTGAGTTAATGATCATCTATACAATGACCGTTGCCGGAAGTGTTGGAGGTGGCTATTTTTCATCCTTGCTTATTAAGAGAGGCTGGCCGACATTAAAAGCAAGAAAAACTGCACTTTTTATTTTTGCAATTATGGAATTAACCGTACTTTCCGCTCAGTATGCAACCAATGCATGGATGGTAGTTGGGATCCTCAGTTTTACTCTGGCGATCCATCAGGCATGGAGTACAAATATATTCACATTGGTTGTTGATCTTTTCCCTAAGCAGGCTGTAAGCTCTGTAACGGGTATAGGAGCAATGTCCGGAGCGGTAGGAGGCATGCTGTTCCCATTATTCGTTGGATATATTCTGGATAGCTATAAAGCTGCCGGGAATTTAATAGGAGGCTATAATCTGCTATTTATTATTTGCGGATTGACCTATCTGTTTGCCTGGACAATTATTCATTTATTGACCAGGAAATCAGATACAGTAGGTTTACAGGAATTGGTTGAATAAGATTTAAGTAGAAATTGAAATCGCTCATATGTGGGATCATTAAAAACAAATTATTAAGTAATGAAAATTGAATTCAAAGATCAGGTGGGAATTATTACCGGAGCTGCCTCCGGTTTAGGTCAGGCTATTGCCTTGAAATTATCGGAAAAGGGTGTAAAACTTGCTTTATTCGATAGGGATACAAATGGTTTACAAAAAACAAGAAACCTGTTGGCAACTGAGTCTGAAATCTATGTTTTAGATATTACAAATGAAGCAGAAGTTGCAGAATCAATTAACAAGGTAAATGATCATTTTGGCCGGATTGATATTCTGGTCAATTGTGCCGGTATTGTAGGAAAAACAAATATCCTTAGTCATGAAGTTGAGGCTGATAATATGCAATTGGTTCTTAATGTGAATCTGATGGGATCCTTTTTTACCTCGAAATATGCAATACCTCAAATGCTTAAGAATAATTATGGAAGGGTCCTTCATATTGCCTCCATTTCGGGTAAGGAAGGGAATGCCGGAATGCTGGCTTACTCTACATCCAAAGCGGCTGTGATCGGGATGACCAAAGTTCAGGGTAAAGAATATGCTGAGACAGGAATTACTGTCAACGCACTTGCACCTGCGGTTATTCGTACTGCAATGGTGGAATCCCTGCCTGATGAGCAGGTGAAATACATGACCGATAAAATTCCGATGAAACGCTGTGGTACCTTGGAGGAAGCTGCCTCAACTGCTGCGTTTATTGTATCACCGGAAGCAAGTTTTTCTACCGCATTTACTTTCGATCTTTCCGGCGGAAGGGCGACTTATTAACATTTAAACGCAAAATAATTAATTAAAAATTATACAAGCACACAAAACGATGAGTAAAAAACAAATTTTTCACCCGGAACAAAAAGACAAGGATTTTGTAATTGGAGCATATTCAGATGCAGTTGAAGTTGATGGTACGGTATATATCAGTGGTCAGGGCCCGGTAGATTTCGCCACAGGCACCTTTGTAAGGGGTACAATTGAAGAAGAAACTCTTCAAACCCTGCACAATATTAAATGCCTGATAGAATCTGCTGGAGGTACACTTGATGATGTAGTGAAATGTTCGGTGCATCTTGCTGATATTAAAGACTGGGACAGATACAATAAAGTTTATTCTGAATTTTTTACAGGGGTCCGTCCTGCACGTATTACTGTTCAATCCGGTTTAGGTTTTGGTATCAAAGTTGAGATTGATGCAATTGCTAAAATTTCAAAAAAATAAATAGAAAATTTACCATGGGATCATTCGATTTAAAGAGACCCCTGTGGTAAATTTTCCCTAATCTGATAATTTATGTTTTGGGATCAACTTACATCCGTACAGCTTGCTGCACTGGATAAACAAACTCCTGTTCTGTTGAATATTGCCGCAATTGAACAGCATGGGGCTCATTTGCCGGTAGCTACCGATAGAATGATTGGTGAATATTTCTCTGGCTTATTGAATAAGGAGATCGATGATAAAATACTAATCCTGCCTATTGTTGCAGTTGGCTGTTCAGATCATCACATGGGATTTTGCGGAACGCTCACTCTGAGCCATACAACATTTTCGGCTGTTGTTAAAGAGATCATTCAATCTGTTTTGAATCATGGCTTTTATAATATTATTCTGCTGAACAGCCATGGCGGAAATCAGGGCATTATGCAGGTCATTATTGAACAGCTTGGATTTGCCAACCCGAATGCTCATATACTTGGTGCTTCCTGGTGGAATGTAGCAAAAGAAGAACTACTGAAAATCACAGAAACAGGTCCGGGAGGCACCGGCCATGCTTGCGAATTTGAGACTTCTTTGATGAAGGTTATTGCCCCAAACTTAGTTCAGGAATCGCTTATTAAGCAGGGAGCCAATGTATTGGCATTTCCTTCGGTTGATGGAGATTTGTTAATCGGTCCCAAAATTTCGTTCTATCGTACAATGAAGGAATTGACACCCAATGGTGTTTTCGGAAATCCGCTTAACTCATCTGCAGAGAAGGGCATTCGTATCGGTGAATGTGTAACGGCAGCATTAAAACAGCTTGTAATGGATATGTATAAACTTAAGGGTAGAAAATATATCAAATAGGGAAGTCGTTTGTACTATTCCACGACAGGGTATATTCACCGTTTTGATGCATAAAAGTCCTTTGCAATAGGCTGCAAAGGACTTTTATATTTAATTCAATTTTTTCAGTGAAATTATTCTTCTGATTTATTTTTAAGTGCCATGAGCAGGGTATAGGCTCCTTTTGTCACTATCTCTTTGCCAGTGAATGCATCGCTGTTTATCACTTCAATAAATTTATTTTCTTTGACACCGGTTTCAATCGGTTTCATTTCGAATTCCTTTCCTGTATTTTTAACAAAAACATAATTCTTTCCTTCAAAATTTACGATAGCTTCTTCCGGTATGACAAGTGTATTATGGCTTTTTACTTCGATCTCAGCATTCATATACATTCCTGGAATTAAGGTTTTGTCAAAATCTTCAAAGTGACAGTGAACTTCTGCGGTCCTTTCTGCTGAAAGGTCACTGCTGATCAGACTGATTTCACAGACGTACTTTTTATCAGGCTGGTTATTGGTAAAAGCAATTATCTTTTGTCCTTTAGAAATTTTTTCAAGGTCTTTCTCAAAGATTTTCAGATTTAAATGTACGGATGAAGGGTCGATGAGTTCAAATAATATATCTGAAGGATTAACAAATTTCCCAATATTGACATTAACCTTAGAAACAAATCCATTAATTGGAGCTGGCAGGGCTATTGTTCTTGAAATATTGGTCTCCGAGATATTGTTAGGGTTGATATTGATCATCCTTAATTTTTGCCCCAGTGAGTTTAGTGTGATCGTTAAGTTGCTGTATTCCATTTGGGCCTGCTGGTAGATCTTATCACTGCTGGCTTTGCTTTGGTTCAGCTCTCTTTGACGTTCGAGCTCTGCCTTACTAAAAACTA
>JBAZCD010000114.1:0-7779 GCA_041671205.1 Pedobacter sp. | reverse complement strand
CAATATCTGAAGCCGTCCTGGCCAGTTCTATCACAGGATGGTTTTTTTCTATCTGGCTTAAAGCGAGTTCAACAACCCGAAAAGTATTCTTAACTTCATGGCGATCAGGATAATATGGCTCTGGGGTATAAACTGAAAAAAACATTGCATCCAGTCCACCCTCCACTGCTCTTGGCAAATCAACATGGCCATCTGAATACCGCTCCCCGATATCAAGCCCCTGTAAAAGCTGCCTGGTCATCATGTGTATATGACCATCCATCACAAATGCATTTTTATGAAGATCGGGATCGTTTGACCGGCCTGATACCCGCAAACCTAAGGGCATAACTTCATCAATAACTGAATTTTCCCAGGGTTTAAATGGTGACAATTCAGTTATTGGCAAAAGGGTTAAGCCCTTTATTACATCCCTGCGTTTCATGTATCTTTATTATTTATTAAAACGGGCAACAGGTTATTGCTTTATTGTGTGATGATAACATTAGCCTTAAGCTAATGTATAAGGCTTCAAACAAATTCTTGCAATAAAAGAAAAAAAGAAATAGTTTGTTTAGGCTTCAGCTATCCGTATAGCAGGAAAAAACAAAAGCAATCCATTTAAAAATTTGAATCAAAGTACAACAGGCTTATTTTCAATCCGGATTCAAAATCTTAAGATCCGGGTAACGGATTCAAATTAAGGGATACTATGAATAGTTATCATAGTATCCCTAATTAAAATTCAAAGGCTATTAACTTCGTGATAAAATACGTATTACCATCCCGGATTTTGAGTAAGCTTAGGATTGATATCCAATTCCAGCTGAGGAATCGGGAACAGACTATGCTTGGTCTGGTATCCAAGAGGTCCCAAAACAGTGGCTGCCATTCCCCATCTTTTCAGATCCATAAAGCGCTGAAATTCGAACATCAGCTCAACTTGTCTTTCTTTAACAATTGCGTCAAACATAGTTTGTTTCGTACCTGTATCTGCAGTTGTCAATACAGGCATCATAACAGACGGACGCTGGCGAACCTGATTCACCGCTGCACGAGCTTTATCGATCTGATTTAACTCATTGGCTGCTTCTGCATACATCAATAATACATCTGCATAACGAATCAGTGGGTAATTGATACCACTTCCGTTAACATACATGATAGGCCACATACCCTTCTTAACTGCATAACCACTTGCTGACCAGGTAGGATTAAATACTGCCAATGCTGCACTTACATTTGGTGCGAAAGTATCGCCGGCTTTGAATATAGACATACCTCTGCGTGGGTCGCTTGGATCAAAAGCATCAAATGCCCTTTTGGTAGCCAAAGTAGAACCGGTAGCTCCATTTACTGCAGGAAGCATTGTACCGTTTTTATTATTCGCTCCACTTCCACCAATATCTGCAAACTGCACTTCAAAAACTGATTCCTTATTGTTCTCAAAAGTACGGTGCCATACTTCCTGGAAATTGTCCATCAGTCCATATTTGCCCGAAGCAATAACCAGACTAAAGTACTTCTCTGCATTAGTATAATCCTTATTATACAAATAAACCTTTCCGAGCAGTGCCTGAGCTGCACCTTTGGTGGCTCTTCCTAAATTATTGCCGCTATAAGAAACAGGCAAACCTGCTTCAGCAGCCACAAGATCTGCAATAATTACTTTAGTAATATCAGCAACCGGAGTTCTTGCAACTAAAGCCGCATCTGTATTTGCTAAAGGCTCAGTAACCAATGGTACTGCACCAAACAAATTGGTGAGGGTAAAATAATTCAGGGCTCTCAAAAATTTGGCTTCACCAACATACTGACTCTTAAGTGCATCGGTCATGTTGATTGTAGGTACATTTTTGATAACTGCGTTTGACCTGATAATCCCCTGATAAAGACCACTATAAGTGGAATGGATTTGAGTCAAAGCAGGATAATAGGTAAAATTATTATATTCGAGAGGTGTGGTATTGGATAGTACCAGATCACCGGATGGAACATCATTTATTCTTAACAGATTTTCACTCCAGGATGACTGAAGAGCAACATAGATTGCATTAACTCCCAGTTGTGCCCGTTCTGCAGAATTGTAAAATCCATCCTCTGTCAATGCATCAGGCGGAGATTTCTCCAAAAATTCCTTACTGCAACCACTAAATAATAACAATACTATGAAGGTCGTTATTAGACTTTTTAGCTTTTTCATCTTTTTATATTTTAAATTTCTTAATGACTTAATTATCAGAATAAATTGAAGTTCTAATTACCTTAGAAGGTTAAATTAACTCCTAATGAATACACAGTTGGTATCGGAGTTGAACCTGTATCTACCCCAAATCCCAGTGGACTCATCGAATCGTCATTAAAGCCTAAACCTCCCAGTGTATCCGCATTATAGTTTGGATACTTTGTTATAGTAAACAGGTTCTGGCCATTAAAATAAACTCTTGCGTTTCTGGCTCCAATTCTTTTGATCAAATTCTGCGGAAGTGAATAACCGATCTGGAAATTCTGCATTCTAAGGAAATCTGCATCCAGAACATATCTTGACTGACCACGATTGTTCTGATTGGTATCACCCCGAACTGCTCTTGGTAAAGTATTGGAAGTACCCGGACCTTTCCAGCGATTCAATACAGTGGTCTTGTTATTCCACTCACCCTGCATTGTCTCTAAATACACGCCTTGCCCGTCATAAAGCTGCTTACCTTGTGTGCCATAAAAACTCATGTTCACATCGAATCCCTTAAAGGTCGCATCTGCAGAGAAACCATAATCAAAGTCAGCCCATGGATCCCCAATATTTGTCCTGTCATTCGCATCAACCTTTCCATCTCCGTTTATATCCCTGAATCTTACATCACCAGGCTTTGCTCCAGGCTGACTGGCATGTGCATTAATTTCAGCCTGAGTCTGGAAAATGCCATCTGATATATGTCCATAAAAATGTGACATTGGCATACCCGGCATGGTACGAACGAAGGTTCCGGAGTAATAAACGTTCTCCAGAAGATTGATGATACTGCTACCGGCTCCCAGAGAAAGTACTTTATTCCTTACGGTAGACAGGTTAGCAGAAACACCATACTTCAGTTCACCCGCATTACCACGATATCCGGCAAGGAATTCGAAACCCTTATTTTGAAGTTCCGCTGCATTCTGATATGGTCCTGAGTCGCGGGCAAAACCCGTAACGGTAGATATAGGAGTACGTACTAAGATACCATCGGTATTTTTAACCCAATAATCAGCAGTGAATGTGATTTTATTTTGAAGTAAACTTAAATCAATACCAATGTTTGACTGGGTAGTTCTTTCCCAACGCAAATTTGGATTGCCAAGCGTATTTACAACAGCAGCCGGCGCTAAAGCATCTGCTCCAAAGAAATAACGGGAAGATGTTGAAACTACGGTTTGATTACTGTAGTTACCTATATCCTGATTACCCAACTGTCCCCAGCTTGTTCTTAACTTTAATCCGCTGATCAGCTTTGAATCTTTCAGGAAATTTTCCTGATCAAGATTCCATCCAAAAGCAAGAGAAGGGAAATTACCATATCTGTTCGTTGAACCAAACCTGGATGAACCATCCCGGCGAATTGTGGCTGTGACTAAATACTTCTCAAACAGGGTAATGTTTGCCCTGCCTAAAAAGGATCTTAATGAATTTTCTGCCTGGTTACCATCAATTGTAAAAGCTCCGGTACCTGCACTCAGTACCTGTATGTCATTACTTGGGAAATCCCTTCTGTTACCTGAAATAGTATTAAAGAAGAAATTCTGCTGAGTATAACCTGCCAGTAAATTGATGCGATAATTTTTGGCAATTGTCTTATTATAGGTTAAGGTATTCTCAATCAGGTACTCATATGATTCAGATAATCTTTCAGTCAGTGATCTTGTATTACTTCCCCTGTTATTCATCTGGAACTGTGGAACATAGTTTTTGAAACGTCTGTTTCCAAAGTTCAAGCCTGCATTAATCTTAAACTCCAGATCAGGTATTATCTTATAAGCTGCATATGCACTTCCAATCAGCTTATTGTTCCAGGTATAGGCGCGGTTCATATCGCGACGGCCTAAAATATTATCCCTGTTATTAACTCCGGTTACTGCAGGAGATGGACCTGCATATCCGCTATCATTATTTGGGTCGTATACTGGCATGGTAGGCGCAGCCCCCATCATATAGGCCAGATCGAGGTTATTTCCAAAGTTCAGGTTTAAACCCTGATCCCTGCTTGCTATCAGTGATTGACCTATTGTTAACTTTCCGATCTTGAATTCAGTTTTTACCCTTGAATAGTAACGTTTAAACGTACGAAAGGCTAATACACTTTCCTGGTCAAAAACACCGCCGGATATCGCATATTTGGCATTCGGATTTCCTCCGGATACGGATATTGAATGGTCCTGAATCGGAGCAGGATTAATCGCTTCATCCTGCCAGTCAGTACTGGTTTTAAGGTTGTTCGGGTCATTCATGGCCGGCTGTAAAGGATAAAAATTACCATTTACGTGTGCCTCGTTGATCACATCTGCCATCTGCTGTGAATTCAGCAATGGAATAAATTTGTTAAATGACTGTATTCCATAATAAGAATTAAAACTGATTGAAGGAACACGATTTGTACCACTTTTTGTGGTAAGCAGGATCACACCATTTGCAGATCTGGATCCATAAATTGCTGCAGCAGACCCGTCTTTCAACACCGTAGTCGACTCGATATCATTCGGATTAATACTGTTGATATCCGCAGCCTCCATCGGCATACCATCAACCACATACAGTGGGCCTGAACTACCGAATGTATTCAGTCCTCTGATTCTGACGTTGACTCCCTCACCCGGATCACCGGAAGTACTTGTAAAGGTTACTCCGGCAACTTTTCCCTGAAGAGCTTGGTTTATATTAGAAAAAGCCTGATCCTTGATGTCTTTTGATGTTACAGAAACAACTGAGCCGGTTAAATCACTCTTCTTCTGAGTACCATAACCAACAACAACAACTTCCTGAAGTGATTCAGAACTTTGCTCAAGAACAACATCCAGGCTGGCACGTCCGGACATAGATACTTCTTTAGTAGTATAACCAATGTAGGTAAACACTAAAACACTTGAACCATCAGGAACAGTTATAGAATAACGACCGTTAGCATCAGAGCTAACTCCGATAGCAGTTCCTTTAACTTTAACACTTACTCCGATCAGTGCTTCTCCCTTAGAGTCAGTGATCTGTCCCTTTACCTCAGAAGGAGGTGCTTTCTCGGTAAGGGTCCTGATATCAAGAAGGGGTACCGGCAATAAGGTGGAAGACTTCTGCTGAACGATGATCGTATTATTGCTAATTGTATAGGTTAGGGCCTGATTTGAAAAAGATTTTTCAAGTACATCCCTGAGGGGTGCATTATTTACATTGATGCTTACCGGTCTGGCTTCGTTTATCAATGGGGTAATGTACACAAGATCGTAGCCCGTTTGGGTTCCAATCTCTTTTAGTACCGTCTCAAGCCTGGCGTTCTTAAATTTTAAGCTCACCGTTTGAGAAAATGATGCAGCACTGCTTATTTGAAGTAGGGCTGTGATCAATAAAACAAAAGTTAGTTTTATCATCAACAATAGCTTTATTATGTAATCAGAAGGCCTACATATAGTTAATGAATAGAATTTCATATCTTTGCGCGTTTGGGTTTAGTTAATACTTGTTCACAACATTTAAATTGGTAACCCAGATTTGACCAGGAGCGTTGCAACCGCTCTTGGTTTTTTTGATTACCATTTGCTTTCAGGGTCTATATCATCGCATAACGGTAATCCTCCTTCCTTCTACTTTAAAATGAACTGCATTGGTTAACTGAAGTACATTTAGCACCTCGGTGATCTCTTTTGTCCGGGAAATATTTCCGCCAAAACCTACCTGAGGTATATCGCCGGAGTAGTTCACCTCAACATTATACCATCTTGATAATTTTCTCATGATACTCTGAATATCCTCATTCCTAAACAGAAAATATCCGTTCTTCCAGGCGATCACTTCTTCCGTATCAGCTTCAACAACCCTCGTATTTTTCAGGCTGGGCTGAAATTGCTGTCCGGGGCTTAATAAAACAACCTTATCCTTATAAAGGATTTTCACAGAGCCCTCTATTAAAGTTGTTTTAAAGGTTCCCTCGTCCGAATAAGAATTAATATTAAATTGCGTACCTAAAACTTCTACGATCTGATCTTTGGTAATTACCTTGAATGGCTTGTTTTTATTCTTGGCTACATCAAAATAAGCTTCTCCATTTAATTCAACTTCACGGGTGTTTCCTGAAAAGAGTGCCGGAAAACGCAAAGTAGATGCTGAATTCAGCCATACTTTACTTCCATCCGGTAAATTGATCTGGTACTTTCCTCCAACCGGAGTTTCTATTTTATTATATATTACTTCTTCAGACAATTTTTCAGAAATCCGACTTTCATTTTTAGCAAATGAATAAAGCAGTTCACCATCAGAAGTTTTTTGAATACTCACACCGGCGTGATTTGCAAGTATTCCATTCTTTGCATCCTCCAATATAATTTCAGAGCCATCAGAGAGAGTCAAAACTGCCTTATCACCTCCCGGTGCAATGATCGTCTCCTTAACTGCCGGTATCGTTTTAATGATTGCTAAATCCTGAACGGGGGTTCTATTCGTATAAAGGAACAAAGCAACTGATATAAATAGCAGAATACTGGCTGCTATGCCTGCCTGATACCAGGCTTTAAAGGTATGTCTGATGAATTTTCCTGAATTTGAATGTTCCTCCTCCCGGATATCTTTATTCCTGACGATGTTATCAAAGATAAGTTCCTTCTCCCCGGCACTCAATGAAGCAAAGCTCTTCATTTTTTTAAAAGACTGATCAATCGCAGAGTTTAAACTTTCTTCTTCCTGATTTGTTCTGATATAATCAAATAATTGCTCATACTCATCCCTGCTGATCTTACCCTCAACAAAAAGATTTAAAAGCTCATCTAATTTATTCTGATTCATTATCGATTATCTTAATCACAGAATGATTTATTGGTAATACACCCCAGTACTGAAACAGGACTAGTCTGATGTTAATTATTTATTAAAAAATCTAAAAGAGGGGAAAATACTTATCAAAAAAGCATAGAAAATGCTTTTTGCAATTGAGTCCTGAGTGTCTTAAGAGCGGAAACCATGTGGTTTTTTACCGTATTTCTGGAAATATTGAGTTCTTCGGCTATCTCATCATAACTAAGTTCCTGATGCCTGCTCATTCTGTATACTAATTGCTGCTGTTTGGGAAGTCTTGCCAGAACCTGTTCTGTAAACCGCTCGAGATCCTCCAGATAAACAACTTCTTCAGTTTCATTACTTGTTTTTTGAACATTTGCCCACATCTTCTCCATGGCACATTGCGAATTTGCAACCTGACGCAGGACATTCAATGTCAGCCTCCTTGTAATGGTGTACAGATAGGGTGCAATTGGATATTGAGTATCAAGTTTGACACGGTTTATCCACACGTTCATGAAAACCTCCTGCACAACTTCCTGACAGGGCTCTCTTTCTTTCAGAAATTTTAAACTGAAATAATAGAGCTTACTGGAATACAAATCAAAAATTATACGAAATGCAGCCTCATCCCCCTCCTTGATTCGGGTAATAAGTTCAAAGTCGCAAATCGGTTCTTTTTTCTGCATAAATGACAGTATACAAACTAAATATAGAGTAAATATTGGAAATTATTATTAAAACATTCAATGTTTTTCCGCCCGGGAAATTATGCCGAATAACAAAAACAG
>JBAZCD010000113.1:0-7794 GCA_041671205.1 Pedobacter sp. | reverse complement strand
TAATCTGGTATAATCCGTAGGCAAGAAAGACAAGAGGTACTCATGTCAGAAGAATAAGGCGGAAGAAATATGGAAGAGCGCTTCCTGCACTTAGAAATGCCCCGGCATTTTCAACTTTTGTTAAGGTAAGGCGGCGATCGATCAGACTGATGATCTCATAATAATCAACTTCCTTTCTGACGATTGCTTTCGAGACCTGATCGCAGCCAGCATTCAGCATTACGATCAATAAAATTATAACATTTCTAAAAGTCGCCATCTTATGATTAGGGTTCGAGCCAGTTCCCATCCTCCCGAATAATACCAATCAGCTCATCCAGAGCATTTTCTGTATTCACGTTTTTCTTTACCACCTCTTTCCCACGGTAAAGGGTAATTTTACCCGGACCGGTACCAACATAGCCATAATCCGCATCAGCCATTTCTCCCGGGCCGTTCACAATACAACCCATGATCCCGATCTTCAGCCCTTTGAGGTGATCGGTACGACTGCGAATCATCTGAGTAGTGACCTGAAGGTCAAACAGTGTTCTGCCGCAACTCGGACAGGAAATATATTCAGTCTTTGATATTCTGGAGCGGGTAGCCTGCAAGATCCCGAAAGAAGTTGAAAGTATTGTTTTATTGGATATATCAGGTGCATCGGCCCATACTCCATCTCCAAATCCATCCAGCATTAATCCTCCAAGATCCGTGGCCGCATATAACTGAAAATCAGAAGGCTGTGGTAAAATTTCAGCATATTTAAGCTGCGGTTCTGATGACTTCAAACTGTAGTTCCGTTTAATAATCACCGGCATATCAAGTCCCATTTCCACTAATTTGAAGAAAGCCAGACGCTGATCCTGCAATCCGCAAACAGATTGTGTTTCGAGAACAAAAACAAGGGTATTATCTATCGGGAGTTCATTGAAAATTGCCCTACCGATATCCGAATTTGAGATCGCAACCAGGTTCAGTGAATGATCCCTTTCCTTTGCTTCAAGATATTCCTGCAAAGTATAATATGGGTGGCAATTGGCTTTATTTCCAAGATTTTTCCAGGTAGTGTAATTATAAAGCTGCTTCAGATTACCGGGAAAAGCAAAAGAAGGAAGTTCATCTCCCAGGTAAACAAAATCAGTGGACTGTTCGCCCATGTTATATTTATCAAGAAGAGATGAGTACAGGTACCCAACTTCACCCAGAATTGCAGGATCTTTTAAATTCTTCGCCGAAATATTAATAACTACCCTCGGAACCTGGTGCCCTCCGATGAAGGTATTAAGCTCTGTGCTGTGACGCTTTTGGTATTCGTAGGGGTTGTGACTGGTTGTCGGTTGTTGGTTGTTGGTTGTTGGAGGTCCTGTGTCTGATGACTTAGCCCTCAACTCTGAAAGATTGGTTTCTCCTGGTAACTGATAAAGTTTAACTGATAACTCTCTCCACTTATACCTATCAGCTAAGGCAATTGCAACCGGTGCTTCAAACTCAGGATCTTCGGTCAGAGAAACACGGATTGTATCACCCAAACCATCCTCCAAGAGGGCACCAATGCCTACAGCTGATTTGATACGGCCATCTTCGCCATCACCTGCTTCGGTTACACCAAGGTGCAGGGGATAATTCATGTTCTCCTTCACCATAGTTTCTACCAGAAGCCGGTATGCCTGAACCATAACCTGAGGATTACTTGATTTCATCGAAATAACGAGGTTGTAATAGTTCATATCCTCGCACATCCGCATGAATTCCATGGCCGACTCGACCATTCCACGGGGAGTATCCCCATAATGACTCATGATCCGGTCTGAAAGTGAACCATGATTGGTTCCGATACGCATGGCAGTACCATATTCCTTGCAGACCTTTACCAATGGGATAAATTTCTTGTATATTCTTTCGAGCTCTGCCTGATATTCTGAATTGGTATATTCAAAATTCTCAAAACGCTTTTTATCTGCATAATTCCCCGGGTTGATTCTTACTTTTTCAACAATCCGGGCAGCTTCTTCGGCAGCATTGGGAGTAAAATGTATATCGGCAATCAGAGGTACATCATAGCCCCTGTACTTCAATTCCTTTTTTATGTTAGCCAGATTTTTTGCTTCCTTCACACTTGGGGCAGTAATCCTCACATATTCGCAGCCGGCATCAACCATGCGGATAGATTGCTCAACCGTACCAATGGTATCCATGGTATCCGTGGTGGTCATACTCTGAATTCTGATCGGATTCAGAGCACCCATAGGTACATGACCAATTGTTACCTCACGGGTCAGGAATCTTGAATAAGTATTAAGGGAATTACAATACCTGCCATCAAGGGCAGTAATAGTGCTTTTATTCATCAAGAGCAATCAAATTTTTTCAAAAATACATATTATCGGGGGAATCCTCGAAATGGAAAATCGAGAAGGGATTCTAAACTTTAATTGCAAGTGGTTGGTGTTTTCACCAACCACAGGTAATTTGAGAGAAAACTTTAGAAATGGCCTGCAGTATCTGTTTTGAAATCAAAAAACCTTTATCTTTAATATACCTTGAAAAACATCAATGAGAGCATTCCGACTAATAACCAGCTTTTTAGCGATCATCTCTCTTTTTGCATGCAAAAAAGAGAGCAAGAAGAAAAACGAGCCTCAATTTGAAACTCAGATAACAGGTATCGTGACCCATGGTAATAATAACGGCCAGGGGATGAAGGATGTTAAGGTGTACCTGTATTACGATGAAACTCCTCTTCTCAGGAAGAAAAAAGATTCAGTACTGACCGACCAAAATGGCGTATACAACATCATCCTAAAAACGGCTGATACACTTGATACCAAATATACCTGGAAGATCGTGTTTGAATCGAAATATTATCATAATGCGGGTTATGGCAATGTTAAGCTGGGCCGTAAAAATACAAGACATGCCGTGGCTTACGAGGCCGGTATCCTCAGGGCCAGGGTAATCTATAATAATCTTGTCAATGGTCCAATGCGAGTTTCCACTTCTGCAAGCATACCCAATTTTATAGGCAACTTATCATTCATCGATTTGACAAAAACAAATGCTGACACGACGATCAGCCTTAAATTAATTCCTGATAAACAGAATGATATACGCTTTTACTACCCGGTAAACTACACAGGCTTGTTTAGGTGGTGGTACACTAAGCCCAATATCGCACCATCACTGGATACAACCTACCAGACTTTCAACCTTGACTTGAACAACTTTTTCACCGGCGGCAAATAATCCAAACAGAAATATGACCGATCGTTACCTCACGGGTCAGGAATCTGGAATAGGTTGCAAGTGGTTGGTGTTTTCACCAACCACAGGTAATCTGCAAGAAAAATAATATATTCATTTTAAAACATATTCAAATTGGAAAGAAGAAATTTTCTAAAAACATCTGCAATCGGCTCTGCTGTTATAGCTTCTTCGGGCTTATTATCCTTTCAGTCGGGAATGGCTAACATACCACCTACCATTCCCTCTATCAAAAATCCATTAAACCTTTATGGCACTTTAGAACCAGTTCTTGAAGGGATTCGTGCAAACAATCCTATGGATCTGACTGTTGCAAACTGGAGAAAAAAGAATCCAAAGGGCAGTTATAAAAAATGGCAGGCCGCAGCCAGAAAATGTCTGCTGGATGGATTGCACTATAACCCCGGACCATTAAACCTGGCACCAGAGGTGATTCAGAAAGAAGACAGGGGCACCCACACTTTCGAAAAAATACTTTTTAATACTACTCCCTGGCATCGGCTGGAGGCTTACCTCCTATTGCCAAAAGGAATTAAAAAACCAGTCCCGGGTATCGTTGCGCTACATGAATGGGGAGGCCCAATGGGCTTTGGCAAAGACCGGATCGCAAATGGCGGAAAAGACCATGAGCTATTGGCATTACATCGCAAGGAATACTATGAAGGCGCCTATTTAACAGAAGAACTGGTGAATAGAGGTTATGCAGTCATTGTTATAGATGCTCATCATTTTGGAAACCGCATTCCTAAAGGCATTAATGGAATACCTGTTAACTTTGATCCTTTTTCATTATCAGCTGAAGAATACAAGCAGTTTGATATCAAGATCCGTGATCTTTTATATTATGGTGTCAGGCAGTTAAATTGGGCGGGGACTACCTGGGCAGGTATAAACTACTTTGACGATTCAAGATGTATTGATTATTTAGCTACCCGCCCGGAAGTGGATATGAAAAGAATCGGAGTAACAGGCTTATCTGGTGGCGGATGGAGAACCAATATCCTTGCGGCACTGGATACACGGATAAAGGCTTCAGTAAGCGTTGGATGGATGACTACCGGCGACACGCAGCAACATTATAACCTAAGCGGCGCTGTTGGAAGCTTTTGTTTATTGCCAGGCGTGTTGAACAGGATGGACATTCCGGATCTTGCATCCATGAGTGCTCCTAATTCCTGTATGATTGTAGTAGGCGAAGAAGATCCCCTTTTCCCGGAAGAAGGAAAAATGAAAGCCAAAGCAGAAATCCAGTCAGCTTTCGACTGGGCAGGCAAAGGTGATAGCACTTCATTTTATTCTCCTAAAACCAAACATAATTACAATCGGGATATTCAGGAAAAAGCATATGCATGGCTGGAGAAACATCTTAAAGGATAAAGAGCGGTTCTATCCTTGGTTATTGATAATGGTGCAGGAATACATTATTTAGCCTGAGTTCGATATTAGGAAGGGTAAAATAATACCGTTATAGTTGGTCAGATAAGGGTCTGGAGCGAAAATATTTTGATTTTTGAAACCAATACCTGTGTGTCATAGGTTAGTTCAGCCCTTTCTTCCGGAGTAGTTCCGGCAAGAAATCGCGTTCTATTTCAAATTACCTATAGCCGGAAGCTACCTCCTCCAGCAAGGTTTATTTTACCTAGAGCTGTTTTTCATTGGGTCGGGCAGCCCGGCGCTGCGAAGGCATACCCCCAATCGACAAATTAACTCATTGACAAATCACTTTCCCCCGCCCGATACCTATCGGGTTGCTAATTTGCTCATTTGCTAATTATCTCATTTGCTAATTAAACCCCCATCGCATACATAATAATATTCACACCAAACTTCGTATTATCCTCTGCATAGAAGCGTTTATTCCGGAAATCATAGTCCCATTCGCAACCGTAATCCTTATTGCTGTAAAGCACGCCAATGCGGCCGTTTATTTCAATTGCTTTTAAATAATCATGCACCAGATCATCACCCCAGCCGTTCAACTCAAAGGAAGTAGTTGGAGGCCCCTTTTCAAACTTAAAAAAGGAACGATAGATCTCATGATTATTGGATATTTTCTTCAAAGCGGCAGGCCCGAATAAGGAACTCATCTGCGCTTCAAATGATTTTGCAAAAAGGCCGTCTATATCGTGGTTACAGTCATCCACAAAAACGAACCCCCCATTCTCCACATATTTCTTAAAATTGAACCTCTCCTGCTGATTAAATTGAACCAGCTTATGTCCGCTGAGATAAGTAAACGGATATAAAAATAGCTCACTGTCAGCAAGATCCACAATCTTCTCTTCCTGATCAATTGGAATCGTAGTATACTCCACCAGCGAATTCAGCAAATTTGCAGGCATACGCTGATCGGTATCCCAGTTACCTGAACGATATTTTATTCTTGCAAATGTGAACCTTGAACTAAACATTCAACTAAATTATTGCTATAATTATT
This sequence comes from Pedobacter sp., assembly GCA_041671205.1. GTDB lineage: Bacteria > Bacteroidota > Bacteroidia > Sphingobacteriales > Sphingobacteriaceae > Daejeonella. The sequence goes on along the minus strand of JBAZCD010000113.1, from coordinate 2,114 downwards.
CCGAAATGAGTTTCAGAGACGATTTTATGTAAATTAGCTGATACGCCAATAAAAATTCTCCTTCTTTCAGCCAATTTATTTTTAATTTTCCTAATCATTACAATCCGCTAACCAGCAATTATCATACAGAATTGGAAATTTCAGAGAGCAATATTAAAACAATCCTGGCTAAACTTCCCGGATTAAAAAAAGAGGTACAAAAAGTAATTATCGGGCAGGACCAGGTTTTGGAAGAGCTGATCATTGCTTTAATGGCAGGCGGGCATTGCTTACTGGAAGGAGTTCCAGGCCTTGCAAAAACATTAATGGTCAAAACACTTTCGCAGGCCCTTCACCTTTCATTCCGCAGAATACAGTTCACACCCGATCTGATGCCGACAGATATCATCGGCACCGAGATTCTGGAAGAAGACCATGCTACCGGAAAACGATTCTTTAAGTTTAACAAAGGTCCCCTGTTCGCAAATATCATCCTTGCTGATGAGATCAACCGGACACCACCCAAAACACAATCGGCATTGCTTGAAGCCATGCAGGAGTTTGAGGTAACCTACGGCGGACAAACTTATCCCCTGGATCGTCCGTTTTTTATTCTGGCAACCCAAAATCCGATCGAGCAGGCAGGTACCTATCCATTACCGGAGGCGCAGTTAGACCGTTTTCTTCTTTTCGTTAAGATCGGTTACCCGAGCGAGCAGGAAGAATATGGAATTCTGAGCAGCACAACGGGTTCAAAAACACAAAACGTAGAACCGGTTTTAACCGGAGAAGAGATCCGGCAAATCCAATCCCTGGTGCGGGATGTAAGTATCAGCGATGACCTGATCAACTATGTTGGAAAGCTGATTCGTACAAGCCGGCCGGATACCACAACATCAGATTATGTAAAAGAATGGGTAAGATGGGGCGCCGGTCCGCGTGCCGGGCAGGCACTGATCCTGACCGCCAAAGCCAGAGCGCTTTTAAAAGGGCGTTATGCTGTGATCATGGAAGACCTGCATGCCATGGCCTACCCTGTTTTAAGACATCGTATCCTGGTTAATTTTAAAGCCGAAGCTGAAAATGTGAGTACTGACCTGGTTACCGCCGAACTGATCAAATCCACAGAACGGCCCAGGGCTGATGTATAAAACTGAATTTCATAGAAATAAACATTCTCTGATTCGGGGGTACCCTATAAAACCCATCTTATGAGCAAATTATTAGACCCGAAAGTCTTAATGGCTATTAAAGATCTGTCGCTGGCAGCAAAAACTGTTATCGATGGATTTATGACGGGTATTAATAAAAGTTCAATTAAAGGTCCCGGGCTCGAATTCAGCCAGTACCGAAGTTATCAGCCTGGTGATGACCTTCGCTGGCTGGACTGGAAAATGTACGGCAGGTCTGACCGTTATTATATCCGTGAATCGGAGGTGGAAACCAGTATTTCGGTCAGGTTCCTCATCGATGCCAGCGGATCAATGAACCATGAAGACGGAGAGATCAAAAAGATCGACTATGCCCGCTATCTGGCCGCTTCGCTGGCTTACCTTGCCAATTTACAGGGAGATGCCATCGGCCTTTACGTTTTTAATGACGACGGCCTTTTTTCCCTGTCCGCCCGCCAGGATTTTCAGCACCTTTCAAGAATGTTCCATCAGCTTGAGGGAATTAAGGCCGGAGGAAAATTCACCAAACCAATCCATTATAAAGATATTTATGCGGGTTCCCGTAAAAGAGAACTGCTGATCTTTATTACAGACCTATATGAGCAGCATGGTGAGATCTTCAATTTACTGGATACCCTTTCGGCATTAAAAAACGAGGTCATTGTTTTCCATCTGATGGGGAAAAACGAGATGGATCTGGATTATAAAGACTACACGGCAGTTGAAGATCTTGAGACTGGTGAGACCCTTAAAATTGACGCAAAAACTTCTAAAAAAGCCTATCAGGAAAACCTGGAAAAACATCTTTCCCAATTAAGAATGGAACTGCTCGACAGGCAGATCAATTACCGGCTAATCAGTATGGATCAGCCTCTGGATCAGGCACTCCGCGTTTTTTTGAATCAACGCAATAAACTAAGATCTTAAATGTTCCAGGTCCTTAACCCCATATGGCTTTTTGGA
>JBAZCD010000112.1:0-7818 GCA_041671205.1 Pedobacter sp. | reverse complement strand
TGGAACAGTAATAAGTTTTAAGAAATATTATTTCTTAAAATAAATAATAATTAACTCAGTTGATATTTTACTGAATGGTATAACCGAAGAACAGGTAAGTCAGGAAAATTGCGGCAATCAGTCCCACAAGATCGGCAATGAGTCCGCAAATTAATGAATACCGCGGTTTTTTGATCCCTACAGATCCGAAATACACGGCAAGTACATAAAATGTAGTTTCTGATGTGCCCTGTATAATGCTTGCCAAACGTCCCTGAAAAGAATCAGCGCCATAGGTTTTCATCACATCAACCATTAGACCTCTGGCCCCGCCGGCACTCAGTGTTTTCATCAGGCCTACAGGCAATGCCGGTACGAAAGAGGTGTCCAGTCCGAATGAAGCGACTAAAGACCCGATGGCATTCACCACATAATCCATGCATCCGGTTGTACGGAAAGCACTGATAGCAACCAGAATTGCAATCAGAAAGGGGATGATCATGATGGAGGTACTGAATCCTTCTTTGGCACCATCAATAAAAGCCTCATAAACATTTATTTTTTTTGAAGCGCCATGCGCAATGAACAGTGTGATAATGGAGAAGATGATGATTCCGCCCAACAAGCCTGCATAAACCTGGATCTGATCAGGAGGCAGGTTCCCAAGCCAGAAATACAGACCGGCCATCAGGGCAATGAATCCTCCAAAAAATAGAAGTATAGGTAATTGTAGCAGGTTGATTTTCTGATAAATAGATACGGCGATCATTCCGGCAAGAAATGAAATAAAGGTGCCGATGAGGCATGGGATGAACACATCAGCCGGGTTAGCTGCACCGTTGGCCATTCTCAATGCAATTACGCCGGTAGGGATCAGTGTGATTCCGGCAGTATTCAAAACCAGGAACATGATCTGGGCATTTGTTGCAGTATCCTTTTCGGGATTTAATTCCTGCAATTCCTGCATGGCTTTTAAGCCTACTGGTGTAGCCGCATTATCCAACCCCAGCATATTGGCAGAGAAGTTCATGATAATTGAACCATTTGCCGGGTGACTTTTTGGTACTTCGGGGAATAATCTGCTGAAAAACGGACTGACTCTCTTCGCAAAAAGTGAGATCATGCCGGCACGTTCGCCAATTTTCATGATCCCCAGCCAGAAGGTCATGATCCCAACCAATCCCATAGAGATCTCAGCACCTGTTTTTGCACTGTCGAACATCCCGTTGACCACATTGTTGAATATGCTGGTATCTCCAAAAATTATGAGCTTAACCAATGCCACAATAAATGCAATAACAAAGAAGCCGATCCAGATGTAGTTTAATGCCATGTATGTTATGAGTTGTATGTTATGTGTTATGCGTGTTATGAGTTACTGGTATCTGACTCATAACTGTTAACCCATAACTTATTCTATATTATCGTTAGTTAATACCCCATTCTCAATCGCCAGCAGGATATTAGGTCCATTATGAACAATGAAATCTGCGGGTTCATCGGGTTTGATTCTCTTTGTTTCTGTTAATGTGAATAAATCGCAGTTAAATTCTTCATAGCCAAAATAATGAGACAGGTCGCCCAACTCATTTATAAGGTAAGTATAAGAAACAGAATGCAGGTCTTCATTGATCTTTTCTTCGGCTATCAGACCGATATCCTGAGAATAGCTTATGCCGTTTCTCTGCAATTTGCAATTCCTTAAAATCAAGTGAAAATGCAGTTTTTTGTTCTCAGGAATTGAAAAATAATCTTCTGTTTTTGCCTTCAGATAGGATTCATCTGCAATGCTGATCAGTCCCGAAAGCATCGCCTTAAAAAATATTTTGCGGATATATTGTTTTTCAGGATCATTATAATAACCTCCTGCTTCGATCAGAATGGTGCTGGTACCGGCAGCCTGAAAGTTATCACCAAATGCCCTGGGCTCATGTTCATCATCAAAGCGTCCAACCTGATCCGGAATGCTTTGCCGGAGTGCAGCATTCATTATTGAGATTACCTGCATCGCCTTTTTTCTAACAGGATTAACACTTAATTTTTCATCATAAGCCGGAGCGAGCAGGGAGATCGTTGCCGGATTTCCGGTTTTCCCTGCCGACCAAAGAGTGCTTTGATCATGGAGATTAAATCCAAAATGCGGGTTTATTTCATCCCGTAAGGCGCGCAGCATTTTTCCCTCCGGACTCTGCTGTTTATAAAAATCACGGTTGATATCGATATCCATGGCATTGCGTCTGTTAAAAACCTCCGCACCATCAGGGTTTACCATTGGGAGGATGTACAGGGTACATTTTTCTGCCAGCAATTCCGGGATCTCCCGGAATTGTCCCTGCTGTGATAATAAGTTTAGCAGATCGGCAATAGCCATGGTAGCGGTTGCCTCATCGCCGTGCATCTGGCTCCACAAAAACACCCGGCAGGGGCCATTGCCCCATCTAATCAGGTTAATTGAAAGTCCATTGGCGGAAAGGCCTGCCTGTTTAATACTGAAACCAGGTTCTTCTCTGGCTGAATCCAATATTTTCAACAAATCAGAATGTTTGAAAAAGCGATCTTTTATTCGGATTTCTTCGAACTGATGATAGTTTTCGATGATAAGGTTAAGCAGATCCATTCCTCTAAATTAATATTTAGATATGGAATATTTGAGATTATTAAAATTTCAAATACATTTAAAAAAACCCTTTCTGAATTAGAAAGGGCTTTTTTAAAACGGGTCATTATTTTGACCGGATAATAAGGATTGATTTTTATATCAAACTCACACTTCTGTTAACAAATTCAGTTAATTCAGAACCGGTCAGCATCCCTTGCGACAGTAGGGCCAGATCAAAAGCCTGTTTAGCTAATTGTGTCTGTTCTGCTTCATCCTGGGTTTGAAGGATCTTTCCGATAAGTTTATGATTGCCATTGATGGCTACATTATAATTATCAGGTAAATTGCCATAGAAACTCATCCCGCCACCCATTTTCGACATATCTTTCATGCGGCGCATGAATTCATCCATGGTTACGATCACAGGAAGCTCTTCCGGATTGAGGCTTTCAACCTCAATGCGCATGTTTGGCTTAACGATTGCTTTCTCAAAAATTGATTTAACCTTTCCTTTTTCTTCATCGTTAAGCACATGAACAGTTTGATCTTCCTTGCTGATGATTTTGTCGGCAACATCGGCGTCCACACGTTTTAGCGATGTTTTTTCGAGTTTTTGCTCCAACTGACTGATGAAATGGGGATCGATAGGAGAGTTCAGTAGTAAAACATCGTAACCCTTTTTATTTGCTGACTGAATAAAGGTATCCTGCTTATCAGCATCGGTAGCGTACAGATAAACCAGTATATCATTCTTGTCAGTTTGAGCTGCTTTTACTTTTTCCCTGTATTCTTCCAGCGTGAAATATTCATTTTGGGTATTATTCAATAGAACGAAGTCTTTTCCTTTCTCATAGAACTTCCCTTCGCTGATCATGCCGTATTTTACGAACGAACCAATATCTCCCCATTTTTCTTCGAAGGCTTTACGGTCGTTTTTGAAAAGGGAAGCCAGTTTATCAGCCACTTTTTTGGTGATATAGCTATTGATTTTTTTAACTGCACTGTCTGCCTGAAGAAAACTTCTGGAAACGTTCAGCGGGATGTCCGGAGAATCAATCACCCCATGCAGAAGCATTAAAAATTCAGGAACAACATCCTTTACTTCATCGGTAATGAATACCTGACGAGAGAAAAGTTTGATCTTATTACGCTGAATCTCAAATTCGTTCTTCACTTTCGGGAAATACAACACCCCGGTAAGATTAAAAGGATAATCCACATTCAGATGGATCCAAAACAATGGATCCTCAGAAAATGGGTAGAGTTCTTTATAAAATGCCAGGTAATCTTCGTCTGTAAGGTCAGACGGAGATTTAGTCCAGATCGGACTGGTATTATTAATGATATTATCAATCTCTACCGACCTGTATTGCGGTTTTCCCTCTTTATCTTCTCCGTCAGGCTCTTGCTCAGAACGGGTTCCGAACTGAACGGGTACAGGTAAGAATTTACAGTATTTATCAAGTATTTCACCAAGTTTTGACTTATCCAGAAATTCCTTTGATTCCTTATTTACGTGCAGTATGATATCGGTTCCTCTGATACTGCGAATACCTTCACTGATCTCAAATTCCGTACTGCCATCACAGATCCATCGTGCAGGTTCCGCGCCATCCTGATAAGACAGTGTTTGGATCTCAACCTGATCAGCCACCATAAATGAGGAATAAAAACCAAGCCCGAATTTTCCAATGATCTCGTGAGCATCTTTGGCATCTTTAAATTTCTCAACAAATTCTGTTGCGCCAGAGAATGCAATCTGATTGATATACTTTTTAATTTCTTCTGCGGTCATTCCCAAACCATTGTCAGAAATGGTGATCGTTTTTTTCTTTTCATCGAAAGAAACCGATACTTTAAGTTCTCCCAGGTCACCCTTGTATTCTCCGAGAGAGGAGAGGCGTTTGATCTTTTGAGTGGCATCCACTGCATTTGCGACCAGCTCTCTCAGGAAGATCTCGTTATCAGAGTATAAAAATTTCTTAATAATTGGAAAAATGTTCTCAGTGTGAATCGAAATAGTTCCTTTTTCTTGCATCTTTTTAATTTATTTGGTTAACTCAGCATGTTTATCAATACTTATTCCAAAACAGAATTATGTCAAGTTGGCACTACTTTACAGGATTCCGCCTGTCCACCCTCTTTGATTCTCCTGCCATCGGGAGATACTGGGCGAAAAGCTGATCGGATAAAAAACAAAGCCGGGCGAAAAATAATTTCGATACCCGCCAGAATACCTATGCATGCGTTTTGTTGTCCCCTGCCGGCGGGGATAGATCTGCTCAAGATGTTAAGTTTATCTTCCCGAACTCAAATGATATTTATCTTCCCGATACTCCGCATGATGAATTATTCAGTCAGGCAAAACGTGGTTTTAGTCATGGTTGTGTGAGGGTGGAAAAGCCAATTCAGTTTGCTGAATATTTGCTCAGAAATTCAGGAGACTGGAGCAGGTCACGCCTGTTGAGTACCATCTCCGAAAGGAAAGAGAAGCAGGTGAAATTAAATGCATCTTTGCCTGTTTACCTGGTCTATTTTACCGCATGGACAGATGATAATGGGAAGATCCATTTCCGTGATGATATCTACGGACATGATAAAACCCTTGCAGAGCATTATTTTAACTAAAGGAGTGTATTTTCTTCAGGCTTTAATTTCTTACGAAAAAAATATAGAATTTGTCACCTGTATTGTCAATTATCAATTAAACCTTTGGCTTGTTAAACTCAGAAGTATTGTGAAATTCAACTTCAGGGAAATCGCGCTTGGCAAGATTTAAAGTCCAGTCATTATCGGCCAGAAACACGGTGTTTCCATCTTTATCTGTGGCAATATGATGATGTCTGCGCTGCACTATTTCGTTGATATTCTTTTTGTCTTTGGAGCTCAGCCAGCTTGATTTACGGAAGGTCAGAGGTCTGAATGCACATTTTGCACCATATTCATGCTGCAGCCTGAACACGATTACTTCATATTGGAGCTCTCCGACAGTACCGATAATTTTACGATTTCCGGGCTGCTGAACAAACAATTGGGCCACACCTTCTTCTGTTAATTGCTGTAGTCCTTTCTCAAGTTGTTTTGATTTGAGCGGATCGCGGTTTTCTACCTCTTTAAAGATCTCCGGTGAGAAGCTCGGGATACCTTTAAACTGCAATTGTTCTCCTTCGGTCAGGGTATCACCGATCTTGAAATTACCGCTATCGTAGAGTCCAACCACATCACCCGGCCATGCCTCTTCCACCAGACTTTTTTCATTGGCCAGAAAATCCACCGGATTGGAGAATTTTAATTTTTTATTCAGGCGGGTATGATGGTAGAATTTATTACGTTCGAATTTGCCTGAGCAGATCCTTAAAAATGCAATCCTGTCGCGATGGTTTGGGTCAAGGTTGGCATGGATCTTAAATACAAAGCCGGTAAAATTCTTCTCATTGGCCAGTATCATCCGTTCATTGGCTTCGCGATTTTTCGGGCTGGGTGCAATGGTAACAAAAGTGTCGAGCAGTTCCCGGATACCAAAATTATTGATTGCACTTCCGAAGAATACAGGTGCAAGAAGGCCTTCCAGATAGAGTTCCTTATCAAGCTTACCATAAACACCATCAACCAGCTCCAGATCATCCTGAAGGGTTTTTAATTCTTTTGGCTGTAAAAATTGGGTTAAAAGAGGGTCGTTCAGGTCATTCACCTGGATAACAGGCTCTGTGATCTTTGATTTATCTGGTTTGAACAGGTTGAGCTGCTTATCGAAAATATTATAAACACCTTTAAAATTATGACCCTGACCAATGGGCCAGGAAAGCGGACAAACACTGATGTTCAGGTTGTTTTCCAGTTCATCAAGAAGGTCAAAGGTGTCTTTTCCTTCCCGGTCGAGTTTATTGATAAAAATGATCACAGGAGTATTTCTCATTCTGCAGACATCCATCAGCTTCTGAGTTTGTTCTTCCACACCTTTCACGCTGTCTACAACCAGAATAACACTGTCTACAGCTGATAATGTTCGGTAGGTATCCTCAGCAAAATCCTTATGGCCGGGAGTATCCAGAATATTGATGCGTTTACCCTTATATTCAAACCCCATCACCGAGGTGGCAACAGAAATTCCTCTCTGTTTCTCAATTTCCATGAAATCAGAAGTGCTGCTTTGATTTGCTTTATTTCGTTTAACTGTGCCTGCGGTGTTGATTGCCCCACCAAAAAGCAGAAACTTTTCAGTTAGCGTTGTTTTACCAGCATCAGGGTGACTAATGATTGCAAATGTTTTTCTTTTTTCAATTTCAGGATTAAACATATTTATAAAAGGAGGGTATTGAGATTAAGAGGGTAGGTTTAGAGATACCGGAAGGATACCATGATTTTTCATAATCCTGCAAAGATAATAATATTTTATAACCCTGTCAGCCTTCTAAAGGCTGACAGGGTTTTTAAACTTTAATGAAGACCTCAGTTGCTCCGTATCCGAATTTTTCTTTATAGGCATCCATGAAAGTTTTTACCTGGGCATGTTTGCTGATGATTTTATGTATTTCATTTCTTAAAGTACCGTTTCCGGAGCCATGAATAAAAATGATAGAAGGTATTTTATGAACAATTGCCGCATCGAGAGATTTTCTGAAATGACTTATTTGAATATCCAGTATTTCTGAGCTGCTCAGGAACTGATAATCATCCCGGAGCTTTTCGATGTGCAGGTCAACCTCTTTTCCCGGCTTTTCTATTTCAATTTTTTCTGCATGAGGTCTGAAAAAGCTTTCTTTTAGTTTTTCGGGATCAATGACCGGTTCGGGGCTGTCAAGCTGTATTAACCAGGTGGCTTGCTCAAGTAATTCATGTTGCTTTTTCACTCCGGAAAAATCTTTGGCTTTGAATTTCTCTGAAAACTCAATAGGCTTTTGCATCTCTTCATTGCCCGGACTGAATAAAAGTGCCTGGATATTAAACTCAGGCCAAAGATCGAGTTCATTCAATGAGCATGAATAAATCTGAACTGTCGACTGAGCCTTTAGAATTCCGGCATATTCGCCTTTATGCTGGTTCTTTTTCCTGGTGTACAGTGTGATTAGCAATTCCCATGAACTCGAATTGACTAAATGGAAATGAACCACCGATGGACTTCTTTTGTCGGGACTAAGGGCAAGAAATATGCCTTTTGAAATGAATTGTGATGTTTTTAGAGCGGAATCCGTTTCAACAGTCAGATTATCATAGACATCTGTTTTCCCATGTACACGTGT
>JBAZCD010000111.1:0-7876 GCA_041671205.1 Pedobacter sp. | reverse complement strand
ACATTTGTGGCAAGAAAAGGAGGATTAAGCAAACAAAATTGTCTGAATGCAATGAGTCTTGATCAGATCACCGAACTATTTGATCAGCAAAAAAATAAACAGCGGACTTGAAAAATAAACATCTTAAAATACTGATCATTCGGTTCAGTTCTATTGGGGATATCGTACTGACAAGTCCGGTGATCAGATGCCTGAAAGAACAAATAGAAGAGCTTGAACTTCACTATCTTAGTAAAAAGGCCTATGAACCGGTATTGGCTGGCAATCCTCATATTGATAAAATTCATTTTTTTGAAAGCTCCCTTTCAGACTGCATTTCAGAACTAAAAAAAGAAAAATTTGATTATATCATAGATCTGCATCATAATTTAAGAACATTTCTGATTAAGACACAGCTTGGGGTAAAATCATCTTCATTTGATAAACTTAACCGGCAGAAATGGCTTCTTGTAAACTTTAAAAAGAATATCCTCCCTCCTGCTCATATTGTTGACCGCTACCTGCAAACAGTGAATTTTCTCGGGGTTAAAAATGATGGAAAAGGACTTGACTACTTTTTGCTGAATGCACATGATCTGGCAGATCTTTTACCAGAATCACATCAGCATTATATTTCAGTAGTAATTGGCGCTCAGCATGGCACCAAAAGACTTCCTGTGGAGCGATTGATTGAACTCTGCAGCAAAATAAAGCAGCCTGTGGTGTTGCTTGGAGGTCCGGAAGATCAAGCACGCGGTGATGCAATTATGAAGGGAGCGGGAATTCATGTATTTAATGGCTGCGGTAAGTTCAAACTTGACCAGTCTGCTTTTATTGTGAAGATGTCTGAGCAGGTGATCAGCCACGATACCGGTCTGATGCATATTGCAGCAGCCTTCAATAAGTCCATTTTATCAGTCTGGGGAAATACTGTACCCGAATTCGGGATGTATCCGTATAAAACGGATCGGTCACGCATTTTTCAGGTACAGGGGTTAAGTTGCCGCCCCTGTTCAAAAATAGGATATGAAACCTGCCCGAAAGGCCATTTCAAATGTATGAATCTCATTGACCTGAACGACATCATAAAGGAAATCAATGGCTAAGCAATTACTGATCATTCGTCACGCAAAAGCAGAAGATGCTGATTTTAAAAAGTCTGATTTTAAAAGGTCTCTAAGTCACAGGGGTGAAAAAAATGCCCTGGAAATGGCTAAAAGACTACTTAAAAAGGATTTGCACCCTGAGCTGCTGGTAAGCAGTCCGGCTTTGCGCGCCATCACAACAGCCAGATATTTTGCAGATGAATTGGGAATAGTACAGTCTGAGATCGTTCAGGATCCCGAGATCTATGATGCACTAACTTATGACCTGCTTGATTGCATCAATAAACTGGATGATCAGGCAGATTTCATTGCTTTATTCGGGCATAATCCGGCTATCACCCAGGTAGTCAACCTTCTTTGCGGCAAAAATATTTTTCATATTCCAACCTGCGGAATGGCATTGATGCAGTTCCCTTATGACAGCTGGAAAATGCTTACTGAGGGCACAGGAGAGCTTATTTTTCTTGATTTTCCAGCTAAGGAAGAGATTTGACCAGGGTGTAGCTAAGCCATTTTATAAACCTTACCGGGCAATGAAATGATCGTTCCCTGCATCTCCATTCCCAATACTGTCAGAGCAAGCCTGCTTTGCTGAAATCCCGTTAAAATTGCCAGATCATCCACTGCAAGACTGCCTTTTTCCATAAGAACATCCGCAATAAGCTGTTCCTCCTCTGTCAGGTTGATCGGAAGGCTGAGCTGGGCTTTCAGGGGCAATTCCGGGTTTCTGGTCCATCCCATCATATATTCCAGGTCAGCCACTTTGGTTATCAGATTAGCTCTGTTTGTCTTGATCAGGAAATTACATCCCTGGCTAAACTCATCATTAACCCTTCCGGGATAAGCAAACACATCCCTGTTATATGAATTGGCTAATTCGGCGGTAATCAATGCCCCGCCTTTTATATTCGCTTCCACCACAATGGTCAGATCCGCCAGGCCGGCAATGATCCGGTTTCGTTTTGGAAAATTCTCCCTGTCGGGAATTGTACCCGACATAAATTCAGTGATCAGACCGCCGCACTCAAGCATTTTTTCGGCTATACTCCTATGCTGGGCAGGATAAATGCGGTCGAGACCATGTGCCAGCACACCAACAGTCGGGACTTCAAGTTTTAAAGATTCCTTGTGCGCCGCACCATCAATTCCATAAGCAAGTCCGCTGATAATTACCGGTTGATGCACTTTAAGATCCCCTATCAGTATTTTACATAGTTCTTTGCCATAATCTGTGGCATTTCTGGTCCCTACAACACTTATAATCTTATTGGCATTCAAATCTGCATTCCCCTTAAAATAAAGTATCACAGGTGCATCAGCACAATTCCTGAGGCGCTTGGGATAAGCATCATCTGAAAGAAAGAACGTACTGATCTTGTATTTCTCAATAAAATTCAGTTCCTGTTCAGCTCTGACCAGGGCAGAATGGTTTTTTAAAAATTCAAGTGTTTTAGGGCCTATACCGGGAATATGGGCCAGATGCTTACTTTTTGCTTTAAATACCTCTTCTGCATCACCGCAATAGCTCAGCAAATTTCGCGCAAGCACAGAGCCCACCCCGGGTATACATGATAATGCTATTTGATGCAGCAAAGCCATATTTATAATTTTAAGACCAGAAAAGGTATTTAATTAAGAATACTCTATACTGAAGGGAGCATTTGGGGATGCCGCAATCAGCCTTAACAACAATATACTTTATTGCGGGATATAAACCACAAATTTGGTATCAAAATAATCTTCGGTAAAATAATTTGAAAGAGGGATCAGTTCAGCTTTCAATCCGGATTCTTTGATCTCCTGTTCCAAATCGCCGCCTTTCAGATATAATATACCATTTCTAAGCGTATTTCTTGATTCCTTCTCAAATTTCCCTTTAATCCAGGGATAGAAATCAGACAATTTGGTAACGGCTCTCGACACAATAAAATGAAATTTATCATCGATCTGCTCCGCTCTGGCATGAGATGCACGAGCATTTTTTAAACCGCATGCCATAGAAACTTCCTGAACAACCCTGATTTTTTTTCCGATGGAATCAACCAGATGAAAATTTGTTTCAGGAAACATAATGGCAAGAGGAATACCGGGAAAACCTCCTCCTGTACCAACATCAAGCACTTTTTCGCCGGGTAAAAATGAAATAACCTTTGCAATAGCAAGTGAATGCAATATATGATGCAGATAAAGCATATCAATATCCTTCCTGGAAATAAGATTAATTCTGGCATTCCAGAAACGGTAGAGTTCATCCAGCTCAGCGAACTGCTCCTTCTGTTTCTGGCTCAGGCCCGGAAAATAATGTGATATGATATCAGAAGTCACTTCTAAAATTTTTCTTTCTACGATTCATTATATTGGACATCAGATCACGTGCCCTGAAGAGTTGTGCTTTTACTGTTCCCAGAGGTATATCCAGCTGCTGAGCGATCTCATCGTATGACTGTTCATCATAGTACCTCAGAATGATCAGCGTTCTGTACCTCATTGGTAATTGTTCCACAATATTTTTCAGCTGCTCACTTTCCTGTTTCTTGATCGAGGTTTCTTCCGGGTTCAAATTATCCGAAGCAACCTGCAATTGCTTATCATCACTATCTTCCTCAGAAAGAGTCTGCAAGGAAACCACATTCAGTCTCTTCTTTCTGATAAAGTCGATACAATTATTAGTCGCTATTCTGAACAACCAGGTACTAAATGCAAAATCAGGCTTATACTTCTCAATATTTTCAAAAGCTTTACCAAAGGTCTCAACGGCAAGGTCCATTGCATCATCCTTATTATTGACCATTTTCAGGGCCATAAAATAAATAGAATCCTTATACCGCTGCATTAATTCAGCATAAGCCCTCTGATCTCCATCTTTAGCTCTGCACACCAGATTAAAATCATTTCTGGCATTGGCCGAAAAGTTCGGATTTATTTCCATTCAACCTTTTTCCTGAATAAGGCAATAAAGTTTAAAAGCACAATATAAATGTAATAAATGAAATCAAATACAGGCATCCACCAAATCAAATCAATGTATTTTAATTTCTTTAAAACCGGGATATATACAAACAATTGCGCCAATAACCGAATGATATAGAATAAGACAATTATCCACCAACGGGTTTTTATCAGGATTAAAGTAAACAGAAATGCATAAAAGAACAGGCCCGAAAGCATTTGTAAACTCAGCATCTTTTTATGTTCACTTTTATACGCTTTACCTGCGCTCTGATGGCGAAACTTCTGAGAAAAATAGGCTGAAATTGAACTCTTAGGTTCAGACCATACCTGAGAGTCAAAACCTATCTCGATACGGGCATTTGCTTTGTTCGCATTCTGATTGACAAAAAGGTCATCATCACCCGATAGAATATGCATGTGGGAGGCAAATCCTTTCCCTTTGAAAAAAAGCGATTTCTTATAAGCCATGTTCCTTCCTACACCCATATAAGGCTTACCAGCCAGTGCATAGGAAAGATAATTTACTGCAGTAAAAAACGTTTCGAATCGTATAAACTTGTTAAGCAGACTTCCTTTTAACTCATAAGGAGAATAGCCCAGAACGATTTCAGTCTGTGAATTAAAATTTCTCTGCATTCGTCTAAGCCATTGATCTGAAGAAGGCCTGCAATCAGCATCGGTAAAAACCAGATTCTCATTTTCGGAGGCCTTAATACCTAAAGTAAGGGCAAACTTCTTTCCATGCTTAAAACGGGGATGATCATTAATAGTTACAACTTTTAAATGTTTGTATTGACCTGAGAGTTCACGCAAATACCAGTCGGATCCGTCATTAGAACAATCATTAACTACAACAAGCTCAAAATCAGGATAATCCTGTTCAAGTATAGGTACCAGATTTTGTTTCAGATTATCAATCTCATTTCTGGCACATATAATCACAGAAACAGGCTCAGAAAGCTCTGAATAAAGTTCATAATCTTTAAAAATTGCTAATTTTCTGTGAATTACAAGTATATAATATAGTTGCAGGGAAAAACAAATCAGTAAGGCAATTGAAATCAGTAATTCTATATAATCCACGCGTTATAATGATCTTAAAGCGAGCGTAAATTTCTGATTTTTCGGCTAACAATTGGCATTGTTTATAAAATAAACTGAAATAAGTTCTTCATTGGCTAAGCTCCGGCAGGAGGCAGTTTATATTTTGCTATTTTTGCGCCTCTTAGTTAGCAATTGAATGAAATTTAAATTAAAGGCTTCAGATAAATTTTCGAAAGCACGTGCAGGCGAGATCAGTACTGACCACGGAATGATCAAAACGCCTATTTTTATGCCTGTAGGTACTGCAGGTTCAGTTAAAGCGGTGCATCAGCATGAACTTTCGGAAGATATCAAAGCTCAGATCATACTTGGAAATACCTACCATTTATATCTCAGGCCCGGACTGGAAACCCTTGAGTTAGCCGGCGGACTGCATAAATTCAATGGCTGGGATAAACCCCTGCTTACCGACAGCGGAGGTTATCAGGTATATTCTCTTTCAGGAGTACGCAAAATAAAAGAAGAAGGAGTAACCTTCCGTTCTCATATTGATGGGTCCAAACATCTTTTCACACCCGAATCGGTAATGGATACCCAGCGGATTATTGGGGCAGATATTATCATGGCCTTTGATGAATGCACTCCATATCCCTGCGAATATGGCTATGCCCGCCGTTCGATGGAAATGACACATCGCTGGTTAAAACGCTGCTGTGAACGGTTTGATACAACATCATCCAGATATGGATATGATCAAACCTTATTTCCTATAGTACAGGGTTCAGTTTATAAAGACCTGAGAAAGCAATCAGCCGAGGTAATCGCCTCATTTGAAAGGGAAGGAAACGCAATCGGCGGCCTTTCAGTGGGTGAACCTGCCGAAGAAATGTATGAAATGACCGATATCGTAACCGATATACTCCCTAAAGACAAGCCAAGGTATCTGATGGGTGTGGGTACCCCGGTAAATATCCTTGAAAATATCGCGCTTGGAATAGATATGTTCGATTGCGTTATGCCTACAAGGAACGCCCGGAACGGAATGCTTTTCACCAAAAACGGAATTATTAATATCCGGAATGAACGATGGAAAAATGATTTCTCTCCGCTCGAGGCGGATAGTGATCTTTTTGCTGACAAAAATTATTCAAAGGCGTATCTTAGACATCTGGCGCATTCAAAAGAAATTCTGGGAGCACAGATCGCAACTTTACACAACCTGCATTTTTATCTATGGCTGGTGAATGAAGCAAGGGAAAAAATAATTTCAGGTGATTTTTACGATTGGAAAAATAAAATGATTATTCAATTATCGCAGCGCTTATAGAATATGATCGGAATAATCGACTGGTATATCATTAAAAAATATCTGGGGACATTTATCTTTACCCTCACTATTTTTACGGTAATCATCGTAATTTTTGATGTTTCTGAAAGACTGGATGATTTTTTAAAGCATCAAGCTCCATTAAAGGAGATCATTTTCAGTTATTATGCCGGTTTTATTCCATTTTATCTGAACTTTCTCTCTCCCTTAATAAATTTTATAGCAGTCATTTTCTTTACGGCTAAAATGGCTGATCAGACCGAGATTGTGCCCATATTAAGCAGCGGGGTAAGTTTTCAACGGTTTTTAAGGCCCTATATTATCTCTTCCTCTGTTGTTTTTTTAGTCACGCTGATCTTTAATTTGTTCATTATTCCAGAAACCAACAGGCTAAAAATCGACTTTGAGAATGTTTATGTCAATCCTAAGTCTGATAATTCAAAGATGTATACTCACATGCAGATCGATAAAAACACATTGGTATACATTGAAAACTTTGACAATAACCGGAAAATCGGATATAAATTTTCGCTTGAAAAATTTTCCGGATATGATCTGAAAGAAAAACTGGTTGCCGATAAGATCACCTGGGATTCTGTAAAATTAAAATGGGCCATTGAGAATTACTCCATCCGGACCATTAATGGATTGAAAGAGACTATGGTGACCGGCCTTCTTAAGGATACAACACTGGATATGCGCCCCAAAGATTTTGAGATCTATGATAATATTTATCAGGCGATGAATATGCGCGAATTAAATGACCGGATTGATAAGGAAGAAATACGCGGGACAGGTGTAATGGCCGATCTCAAACTGGAGAAATATCAACGGTTTATTTACCCCCTTTCAGCTTATATTCTGACGCTGATGGGAGTTTCTCTATCATCACGCAAGGTACGTGGTGGTGTTGGCCTTCCGCTTGGAATCGGTATATTTTTAAGCTTCGCGTATATTTTATTTATCAGATTCTCAAGCATGTTTGCATTAAAGGGCGGATTGCCCCCGCTTATTGCCGTGTTGATACCCAATATAGTATTTGGCATCATTGGCATTTATTTATTGAGGAAAGCACCAAAATAAGAATTCATGTCCGATCCAAAACCTACCATCAGCCGTAACCTGATTATATTACATATCACCGTATTTATCTGGGGATTTACGGGCATTTTGGGCGCACTGATATCGATCGGTGCCACCCATCTGGTCTGGTACAGGGTTCTGATCGCATTTATTAGCTTGTATGCTTATTTCCGGTATAAAAAGATATCCATTCGTGTATCCTCTGAAACCTTTTTCAAGCTATTCTTTACTGGGGCTATAGTGGCCTCACACTGGATCTTGTTTTTTCAATCGATCAAATTATCTACAGTTTCAGTCGCACTGGTTAGTCTTTCCTCACTGACTTTGTTCACCGCAATACTGGAACCACTCTTAAAAAGGCAGCGAATATCCAAACTTGAAATAT
>JBAZCD010000110.1:0-7902 GCA_041671205.1 Pedobacter sp. | reverse complement strand
CTTTGCGATCGGGTGATTGTGAAGGTATTCTGCGATCGACCAGGCAATGGATATTCCATCATAGGTACTGGTACCCCTGCCAATCTCATCCATCAGAATGAGGCTTCGGGGTGATAAATTATTTAGAATGCTGGCCGTTTCATTCATTTCAACCATGAATGTTGACTCACCCGTAGTAAGATTGTCTGAAGCCCCTACCCGGGTATAAATCTTATCTACCAGGCCAATACGAGCCTCTTTAGCCGGCACAAAACATCCCATCTGGGCCATCAGAACAATCAGTCCGGTTTGCCTCAGCAGGGCTGATTTACCCGACATATTCGGCCCTGTAATGATTATGATCTGCTGAGTATCACTATCAAGGAACACATCATTGGTGATATATTCCTCACCTGGTGGCAGGTTCTTTTCAATGACAGGATGCCTGCCTCCCTTAATATCTATGACACTGCTTTCATCAACCGCGGGCCTGACGTAGTAATTTTTAATAGCCAGGCTGGCAAAATTCAGCAAAACATCCAATTGAGCAAGTAATTGGGCATTCAGTTGAATAGGTTTGATGAATTCAGAAAGTGCGAAGGTTAGTTCATTATATAAACGTGTTTCCAGAACCTGAATCTTTTCTTCTGCACCAAGGATCTGCTCTTCATACTCCTTTAATTCCGGTGTAATATAGCGCTCGGCATTTACCAGGGTTTGCTTCCTGAGCCATTCGGCAGGGACTTTATCCTTATGGGTATGAGTTACTTCCAGATAATACCCGAAAACATTGTTAAATGCGACTTTAAGGGAAGGTATGCCTGTAATTTCAGCTTCCCGCTTTTGTATTTCAAGCAGGTAACCTTTTCCACCGAATGCAATCTTTCTTAAACGGTCAAGTTCTTCATCAACACCTTCGGCAATGACAGACCCCCTGGCCAGCATAACCGGAGGGTCAGGATTCAACTCCCGTTCAATCTTATCCCTGATCAAAATACACGGATTTAACTGTTCTGCGATCATTTTTAGCGGAAAGCTTTCCGAATCATGACAGAGTTCTTTCAGATTAGCAATGGCATAAAGCGCTCTTTTCAGCTGCATCACCTCCCGCGGATTTGCTTTCTGCAGTCCGATCTTGGAGATCAGTCTTTCAAGATCGCCGATCTGTTTTAATTCATGAAGCAGTTTCTCACGCAGTTCATCCTGATCAACAAGAAATTCAACCACATCCAGACGCTCCTGAATTGGTTTTAGCTCCTTCAGCGGCATAATAATCCATCGCCGAAGCAAACGTGCACCCATCGGAGAACAGGATTTATCCAATACATCCACCAGGCTAACTGCATTCTCATTTGCAGATCCGACCAGTTCAAGATTTCGGATTGTAAAACGGTCCAGCCACATGAAACGGTCTTCCTCAATCCTTGAAACAGAAGAAATATGCTGAAGATTGCGGTGCTCTGTCTCATTCAGATAATGTAAGGCTACTCCTGCTGCTGTGATGGCAAGGGGGTATTTTTCAATACCAAAACCTTTCAATGATTTAACATCAAAATGCTTGAGCAGAAATTCAGATGCATAATCGCCGCTGTAAGCCCAGTCATCGAGATGATAAGTGTAAAAACGGTCACCAAAAGTTTCTGTAAAATCACGTTGCCTGCTTTTCTGAAAGATAACCTCACTCGGTTTAAAGCTTTGGAGCAGTTTGTCAATATAATCCGCATTGCCCTGTGCGACCAGAAATTCGCCCGTAGAAATATCAATGAAAGCGATTCCAAATGAATTCTTCTCAAAATACAGGGATGCGAGGTAATTATTGGTGTTTTGCTGAATAATGTTATCACTATAAGAAACACCCGGAGTAATAAGCTCGGTTACGCCTCTTTTAACAATTGCCTTTGTTGTTTTGGGATCTTCAAGCTGATCACATATCGCCACCCTTTGCCCTGCCCTGACCAATTTGGGCAGATAAGTTTCAAGAGAATGATGCGGAAAACCTGCAAGCTCGGTATGGGTACCCGAGCCATTCCCTCGTTTCGTCAGAACAATTCCCAAAATTCCAGAGGCCTTTACAGCATCCTGCCCGAAGGTTTCATAAAAATCGCCCACGCGAAACAATAATAATGCACCGGGATATTTCGCCTTGATTGCATTGTACTGCAGCATTAAAGGTGTTTCCTTTTGTTCGTTCTTTTTAGACAAGTTCTTGCAATTAATCAGGCCATAAAGTTAATGGATTGCACAACTTTTAGAAGGTTTGTGGAAAACTGGCTTAAGGTGGGAAAATCTGCGAACTGATTTTGTTAAATCACTGTAATAATTAATCAATTTGGTAGTCAAATATTAGGTTACCTATCAATTTTCCGAACTATTATTTAATTTGCCGCGTGCTTTCATACCCCATTAATCTATACAAAAAAGCCTATTCCGGACTTAGTAAGGAAAGCTGGTACCTTTCTTTTGTGATGCTGATTAACCGCAGCGGCACTATGGTAGTGCCCTTCCTCACCATTTATTGCACCCAGAAATTAAATTTCAGCATTGTTGAGGCAGGATTGATCATGGCAATCTTCGGACTGGGATCAGTATTTGGAGCTTTTTTCGGTGGAAAAATTACTGATAAGATTGGATTTTACTACCTGCAGATCGGGGCTCTGCTAAGCGGCGGCCTGATGTTCTTTATGATCAGCTTTCTCGAAACATTTTGGAGCCTGGGAATAGGTACATTCATTCTGAGCATGTGTAATGAGAGTTTCAGACCTGCTAACGCAACAGCGATAGCCTATTACAGTAATGAGAATACAAGAACCCGTTCCAACTCCTTAAACAGGCTTGCAGTTAACCTGGGCTGGTCATTTGGAGGAGCTTTAGGAGGCTTCCTTGCCTCTGTTGATTATCATTTGTTGTTTTATGTGGATGGGTTCTCCAACATCCTCGCTGCAGTCTTTCTCATCAAATTATTGCCAGCAGTAAAAAACTCAAAATCTAAGGAAACTGAAACTCATGAAATTCAGGTTCAATCCCCTTATCAGGATAAACTTTACCTGGCATTTATCATTTTGACTATATTGTTTTCATCCTGTTTTTTTCAGTTGTTTACCCTGCAACCGGTGTTTTTCAAAACAGAATGGAAACTTAGTGAGCAATTTATCGGGGGATTAATGGCTATGAACGGATTGATTATTGTTTTCACCGAAATGCTTCTGGTAAACAATCTTGAAGGGAAAAGATCTCCACTGTATTTCACCGGTATTGGAGTGATTATAGCGGCATTTAGTTATTCCATATTAATATTTTTCCCGGCTGCTGCCTGGCTTGCAGTCATTTCCATCATTCTGGTAACACTGGGAGAAATGATTGCTATGCCATTCATGAATACCTTTTGGATGAGTCGTTCAAATGATAGAAACCGTGGTGAATATGCAGCTTTGTACACCATTGCATGGTCTGTAGCACAAATAATAGGTCCGATTTATGGATCATTTCTGATTGAATACGGTGGTTATAAATTGTTCTGGTACTTTATTTTTGGCATCTGCCTGCTGACAGCCGGCGGCTATTTTTACCTCAATAAATTAAACAGAAAAAGAGAATTTAAAAAGGTGATTAATATCGCTTCCTCTTAATATATCGAAATTTTATAACTGGTCCTGCTTTTGTAAACTTCTCCGGGTCTTAAAATAGTGGATGGAAATTCCGGAATATTGACAGCGTTGGTATGGTGCTGGGTCTCAAAACAGAGACCACTATAAGCTGAATAGTTTGCTCCACCCTTAACCCCTGTATTATTTAAATGCTTACCTGTATAAAATTGCACAGTGGGTTCATCAGTAAATACCTCCAGCTTAATACCACTGCTTTCTGAATAAGCCATTGCCGCCTTTCCCCATTCACCATACTCTTTATCAAGGATGAAAGACTGATCATAACCCTTTTCAGGATCCCAAACCCTGCTGATCTGTTTTACACTTCTAAAATCATAGAAAGTATCCTGTACAGCAAGTATTTCACCATTGGGTACCAGGTCATTATGCTGCCCCAGGTAAAATGAAGCAGGTATTTCGGCGAAATGATCTTCGATTGTTCCCGAACCGTTCAGGTTAAAGTAACCATGATGGGTTAAATTAACTGGGGTGGCTTTGTCGGTACTCGCCTCAATTTGCATGAGCAGTTCATTATTGTCCTTAAGCTCAAAAGATACCTTCACTCTTAAATTCCCCGGGAAGCCTTCCTCTCCATCCTTACTAAGATAGCTGAGAACAAGTCGGGCATCAGGAACACCTGAAATACTTTCAGGCTTCCATACTTTTCTGTCGAAACCTTCATAACCACCATGAAGCTGATGTGGAGGATGGTTTGAACTAAGCTTGTAAAATTGAGAATCCAGTTCAAAAACAGAATTACTGATCCTGTTGGCATACCTCCCGACAATTGCACCCAGGTAAGAATTGGATTCAAGATAAGACTGATCAATGTAATGCTCCATCTGATCAAAACCTAATACAATATCTCTGAGTTTTCCTGAACTATCGGGAACGATAAATGATTGGATAATAGCTCCAAGATTACTGATACTTACTTCAAGTCCATTGCTGTTTTTCAATGTAAAAAGATACACATCCTCGTGCTGGTGTTGAAATAGTATTGGAGACTGGACTAATAACATATCTGATTCTAAAACCAATAAAATGCAAGGGCATTCCAAATGATGAAATTAAGCCAAAATCTTTAATAATTTTGAAAAATAAAGCAGCTTTAAATCAAGCAGGCTATTTTTGGAAAATATGCGAAAATTAAAAACAGAAGAACTCGGGCGTGTAGGTATTGAAGATTTTAAAAAACAGGACAAATTGCCCATCACTATAATATTGGACAATGTTCGCAGCATGCACAATATTGGTTCTATTTTTCGTACTTCTGATGGATTTGCAATTGAAAAAATATACTTATGCGGGATTACCGCTCAGCCACCTCATCGTGAAATAGAAAAAACAGCACTTGGAGCGACCCAATCTATCGAATGGGTCTATTCAGCAGATATCAGCGAATTAATCCTGGAATTAAAAGCAGCATATTACACAGTCATAGCCATTGAACAGGCACATAACAGTGTGATGCTCAATGATTTTCAACCTAAAACTTCAGAAAAGTATGCCCTGATCTTTGGGAATGAAGTAAATGGAGTCAGTGATGAAGCCATGAAGCTAATTGATACCTGCATAGAAATTCCTCAATTTGGAACCAAACATTCATTTAATATTGTAGTTTCAGCCGGGATTGTATTGTGGGACTTTTTTGCCAAACTAAAACTCAGGCATTGAGCAATGCAAATAAACTCATTATCAAAAAAATTATTGATCAAACCAGGTAAGCGTGTCTTACTTGTAAATAGTCCGGAGCATTATGTCAGGCTTCTTGAGCCATTACCCGGGAACGTCCGGATAAGTTATGAAGCTGGAAGCGATTATGATGTAATTCAGCTGTTTGTTTTGGACAATTCGGAACTCAGAAAGGAGTTAAAGCACCTTCAGCCTTATTTTCAGGCCGATACCATTATTTGGATTACCTATCCTAAAAAGACATCAGGAATGGTAACAGACCTTGGAATGATGAGTTCATGGGAGGAAACATCCAAATACAACCTTCGTCCCGTAGCTTCTGTTGCAATTAATGAAACCTGGACTGCTCTCCGGTTCAGGCCAAATGATCAGATCAAAAATTCTGATCTAAGTAATTCTTCTATACGCGTGAATGAATTGAGCAAATATATTGATGTTGACAAACGTATAATTACCCTGCCCCCCGAGCTGAGTAAAAAACTAAATCCTCAGGCTGCAGACTTTTTTAAATCATTATCTTACACCAATAAAAAAGAATATGTAACCTGGATATTGACTGCCAAACAGGAAAAAACCAGAACTGAGCGGATCCTTAAAAGCGCTGAAAAACTTAGCACAGGTAAGAAAAACCCTTCAGAGAAATAAGAATTTATCAGATATGGAAGTCCATAGCTTACAAAACCGGGATATTGACATTCTGAATGAGCTTCAGCCGGCCGACTGGAATGACATCAGACCCTATTTTTATTATTATACATGCTCAGACTTCTGCAATCCAATAAAGATCAGTGATGGAAGTAAAACTGTAGCTGTCGGAACCATAATAAAACATCAGGATACTGCCTGGCTGGCGCATTTAATCGTTCATACTGAATACAGGAATCAGGGTCTGGGTAAAATGCTTACAAACGCTCTTGTAGATCGTGCAGATCCAAAGATCTTTAAAACGATCTATCTCGATGCAACCGATATGGGATACCCTGTCTATAAGAAAGTTGGATTTGAAATTGAAATGGACTATATGCACCTCGACGGCAATCTGCTCAGTCTAAACCTGAAAAACCCAGCCAGCGTTATTCCCTTTGAGGAAAAATACAGAACCGAAGTAATGGAACTGGACAAAACTACATCCGGTGAAAACAGAGAAGTTATCTTCAGGGATCATCTGAAATCTTCACTTCTCTACCTCTCAGATGGCATAGTCAGGGGGGCTTACTTTCCGGGTTTTTTCGACCGCTATATTATGGCCGATCTGCCTGAAGCAGGAACTGAGCTAACAAAATTACGTATGCGGGCTAAGAATACCACAAAGCTCCCAATTAAAAATCAGGCCGGAATCGATTTCCTGCTGGAAAATGATTATAAAGAAGTCAGAAGATCCAGAAGAATGATCCTTGGCACAAAGCGTGAATGGAGAGCAGAGAATAATTTCAACCGAATCAGCGGAGGATTAGGCTAACTTCATTTGATTGAAAATTGAGCGTTGAAAGGTGAGCATTGAGAATGAGTGCAAAATTTGCAGGAAACTGGCATAGAACCAGCTCAGCATCCGGAGATATGCTGCGCCTAATTCCTGAAAGCAGGGAGTAATTTTAACGGGATCAGCAGACGGTTAAGATAAAAATACTTAAAAAAAAACTCCGCCTTTAGGGCAGAGCTTTACTTTTTTCCATAGGTTCAGCCCCTATGGGATGACGTATTCATTAATCCTGTCCTTACTTGGCAGTGTTGTACGCCCCATTAAGAATTCATCAGCCTTTCTGGCTGCTTCCCTGCCTTCTGAAATGGCCCAAACTACCAGTGACTGTCCCCTGCGCATATCACCTGCGGCAAAGACCTTGGATACGTTGGTTTGGTAAATTCCTTCTTCAGCTTTAACATTTCCTCTTCCATCAAGCTCCAGTCCGGCATTTTCTACCAGGCCCTGATGCTGTGGATGAAGGAAACCCATAGCCAGAAGTATCAGCTGGCATGGAATTTCTCGCTCAGATCCGCTTATTTCATTGAATTTAACCGGACGTCCAAGCGCATCCATTTCCCAACTGACATCAGATACCAGAATTGCCCTGAGCTCTCCCTTTTCATTACCTAAGAATGATTTGGTATTGATCCCCCAGAAACGTTCGCAACCTTCTTCATGTGAACTGGTCGTTTTAAGAATCATTGGGTAAGTTGGCCAGGGCATATTTTCATTACGCTGTGCAGGCGGCTGAACCATCAATTCAAACTGCTTAACCGTGTTTGCATGCTGCCTGTTTGAAGTACCGACACAATCTGAACCCGTATCTCCTCCACCAATTACAACCACATCTTTACCTGTTGCAAGAATTCGTTCACCTTTGAAAGAAATATTGCTTACCGTCTTATTCTGTTGCTTAAGAAAATCCATTGCAAAATGAATGCCTTTCAGATCACGACCGGGAATATTAAGATTACGCGGAATGGTTGATCCGCCGGCCATAATTACCGCATCATTCTGATCGATAAAGGCCTTCATATCCCCATCTACACCCACTTCTACATTGCAGACAAATTTAATACCTTCTTCTTCCATGATTTCCAGACGGCGATCAATTACTGATTT
>JBAZCD010000109.1:0-7939 GCA_041671205.1 Pedobacter sp. | reverse complement strand
TTTGAAGCAGTTCAGATCCACCGTGGATACGGCTTCGTCAAAGAGTTTCATGTTGAGCGCCTGATGCGCGATGCAAAGATCACACAGATTTATGAAGGTACTTCCGAGATACAGCGCATTGTAATTGCACGCGAGGTCTTGAAATAAATAAGCTGAACTCATTTCATGAAAAACATTGTCAAAATTTCAGCACTTCTGATTCTTTTATCCGTTATTTCGGCCTGCAACAGCAGTTCTGAAACTGAGCTGAAGCCAGGACTCTGGCGTGCTACTCTCAAGACAGCCTCCGGAGCAGAGATACCTTTTAATTTTGAGGTGACCGACTCTGCAGGTCAAAAGGTATTGGAGCTTATCAATGGAAAAGATCGTTTCAGAGTCAATGAAATTACAGTAAACTCCGATTCGATATTGATCCAAATGCCGTTGTTTGAAACCGAAATTCTTGCAAAAATTAAAAATAATGCGCTGAGTGGTAACTGGGTTAAGCATATGGCAGATACCAATATGATTATGGCGTTTGAAGCCAGATATGATGAATCATGGCGTTTTTTTAAGGCAAGCCCAGCCCCTAAAGCTGTTATATCAGGCCGATGGTCTGCAACATTCAGTACAGATGACCCCAAAATGAATGCAGCAGCAATCGGCGAACTCATACAGGAAGACGGACGGGTGTTGGGTACTTTTATAAGAACCACTGGTGATTACCGTTTCCTTGAAGGAACTATATCCGATGACAAACTTTATTTATCTTCTTTCGATGGGGCTAACGCCTTCTTGTTTACAGCTAAGTTGTTGAATGACAGCACTATTTTGGATGGCAGGTTTTATTCAGGCTTTTCATCTGTTCAGAACTGGACAGCTAAAAAAGATAAAAATGCGATGCTTCCTGATGCTTATTCAATGACCGTATTGAAAGATGGATTCGATAAAATAGCTTTCTCATTTCCTGACCTTGAAGGGAAAAAGGTTTCGCTTGCTGATACAAACTTTAAGAATAAAATTGTTCTTGTGCAGTTTTTTGGCTCCTGGTGCCCTAACTGTATGGATGAAACGGCTTACCTGGTTCCTTTCTATAAAAAGTATAGAGATAAAGGGCTTGAAATTATTGCCCTTGCCTATGAGCGTACGAGTGATCCTGTACGTTCAAAAAGAAATATAGCCCGCTTTCGCGACAGGTTTGCCGTTCCCTACAATGTACTAATAACCGGGTATTCCAATCACAACGATGAGGTGATGAAAAGTATGCCGATGCTCAAGGGTATTGTTGCCTTCCCGACCCTGATGATTATTGATAAAAACGGAAAAGTCAGGAAGATTCATACCGGTTTCAACGGACCGGGTACGGGTAGTCATTACTCAGACTTTGTGAAAGACTTCGAAAAAACAATTGATGATCTGCTGCTTGAAAAATAGAAAATGAAATTAAAATCTACACGCTGCTGCCCTATTCTGGCAGCATTTTTTCTGGTCTCCTGTTCTGCTCCAAGAATGGTTAATCTTGATCCTGTAACTGTTGTTGAAAATGCCAATGATTCGCAAGTTTATCGTGGCAGCTATACTAAAACGGCCGACATCATGAATACCCGGCTTGATTTGAGTTTTGACTGGGACAGTGCTCATGTGATCGGAAAGGCTACCATTCTTGCCCGGCCCTACTTCTATCCTTCAGATCAGTTGGTACTGAATGCCAATGGCTTTCGTATCAACACAGTTTCGCTTGTAAACAGCTATGATAAAAAGCCTCTGCGCTATACTTATGATGGTAAATTGCTGAAAATCAGTTTGGATAAGATCTATACCCGGACTCAGAGTTACACGGTATTCATTGATTATGTGGCGATGCCCAATAAATTGGAGATAGGTAAAGATATCGCCTCTGCTGGCGACCGCGGAATCTATTTTATTAATAAAGACGGCAAAGAAAAGGATAAACCCCGGCAGATCTGGACTCAGGGTGAGACTGAGTGTAATTCAAACTGGTTTCCAACAATTAATGGTACCCAGGAAAAAATGACCCAGGAGCTGAATATTACCGTACCCAATGATTATGTAAGTCTTTCGAATGGTACCCTGGAATTTTCGAGCATGAACGGTGATGGTACACGTACAGACAGCTGGAGGCAGGAGCAGCCTCATTCCACCTATTTAACCATGCTGGCGGTTGGAAATTTTGCAATTACGAAAGATAAATGGCGTGATAAGGAAGTCAGCTATTATACAGAGCCTGCTTATGCCTCCACCGCAAAGCTGGTTTTTGGGAACACGCCTGAAATGATGGAGTTTTTCTCGGGCAAGCTTGGTATTGAATATCCATGGGAAAAATATTCACAGATTGTGGTTCGTGATTTTGTTAGCGGGGCGATGGAAAATACCACAGCAACGGTCTTTTACGAGGGAATGAACATGACTGAAGGACAGTATCTGGATGAAAATCATGAGGATATCATCGCCCATGAGCTTTTTCATCATTGGTTTGGCGACCTGGTTACGGCCGAGTCCTGGGCTAATCTGCCCCTGAATGAATCATTCGCTACCTATGGGGAATATTTATGGGAAGAATATAAATATGGAAGGGATCAGGCTGATCTGAAGGGTCTTGAAGATTTGTCGGCCTATATTGGAAATAAGCATAAAAACGGGGCAGATCTGATTCGTTTTGACTATGCCGACAGAGAGCATATGTTCGATGAAATAAGCTATCAGAAGGGCGGGAGGATTTTGCACATGCTCAGAAAGACAGTGGGAGATGACGCATTTTTTGAGTCATTGAAACTTTATCTGACCAGAAATTCCTATAAAACAGTTGAAATACATGATCTGAGGCTTGCATTTGAGGAAGTTACAGGGATGGATCTGAACTGGTTCTTTAATCAGTGGTTCCTGGCTTCCGGCCATCCGGTTCTGAATATTCAGCACTCCTATGATCCGGAAAGGAAAGAGATCCTGATCAGTATCAGCCAGGATCAGGATCTTTCAGAAACACCATTATACCGGCTTCCAATGGCTGTGGATATCTATGCTGATGGTAAAGTAATTCGCAAGGAAATTGTATTGGATAAGAAAAAACAATCCTTCATCTTCCCTTCAGCAAGCTCACCCGAACTCGTTAATGTGGATGCAGAAAAGTACATTCTTGCCGAAAAAAACGAAGTTAAAAGCATGCAGCAGTATGTGTTTCAGTATCAGAATGCTCCTCTTTTTATGGACAGATTTGAAGCAATAATGAAACTGGGGGATATGTAAGATGAACATCTGGTGAGGAATACGCTTATCTCGGCAATGTATGATAGGAACGGGTTTATTCGCGAAAATGCCCTTTCTGTAATTGAAAACTTATCTGATACCGAAAGGAAGGCTATCTATGAGCAGGTAAAGGCCATGGCATTGCATGATAAGGTTTCGCAGGTGAGAGCTGCCGCAGTTCAAAGCCTGGACAAATATTTCAGATCGGCAGATAATCGGGATGTGTTTGCCAAAACAGCTAAAGATAAATCACCGCTGGTGCTTAGGGTAACAGAAGCATTAAAAAATTAATGATCTCCGGTTTCTTAAGCTTTGTACACAGAAACCGGAGATTTATAGTTTAAGAAGTTTTATCTGATCGAAAGGCAGAAAACACCATATTGACCAGAGCAAGCACAATGGCAAACAGCAAGGCTGAGAAGAAACCCTCCGTATTGAACGTGTCCATCAAACTGTCAACCATTAGAACCATAAGAACGGTTATAATGAAAGAAACCAGGCCAAGAGTCAGAAAGTTAATGGGAAAGGTTAGAATACGAAGAATAGTTCCGATAGTAGCATTTGCCAGGGCAATAAGGATCCCTGCAAGAATGGCACTCCAGAAATTTTGGACACTAACTCCCGGAAGCAGATAAGCAGCAATGGCCACTGCTGCGCCCATTAATAATATTTCAATAATCAACCTCATATTTTTAGGGTTTAAATGTATTTATGTATGAAATTGAAGAATCTGTTCCACATTTCGGTAATTATTTTTCTTTTATTTAATTCATGTATACAGAAAAAGGTAAAGGAAAATGTGTCTGATAAGCTTTCAATCAGGCTCTCAGCGGATAGTACAAGCCTGGAATTATCCGGATTACCGACCTATGTTTTAGAAGAATTTATTGCCGACTCACTTGAAAACTCACACTGGATCAATTTCTTTGCAGCTTATGAAGAGCCTAAGGATGCGGAATTGAGGGATTTTCAGCCGCCGCTGGAGGGCACTTATTCCATTGAAGAAGGATTGGTTCGATTCAGGCCAGCCCAAAATTTCGGAGCCCCTGCCTCCTATTTTGCCCGATGTTATACAAAAATGCTGCTTCAGGATGGGGAGGACCTCATAGAAAAACATGAATTATTTTCTACTGAAGGCTTTGCAGAGTATAAGTTCAATATTTCAAAACAATAACAATATAAATGGATTGAAATCAGCTATTTGTAATGACAGATAGTTTTTTTATATTTGCATCGATCTGAGAAGAGCCCCGACATTATCGGGGCTCTTTTTTTACCATCCTGTTTTTTTAACAGGAGCAAAATGGTTGATTATGAATATAGAGAAACGTGTTATCGAATTAGTTGAGGAGAAGATCGCTGACCGCCCGGATTTATTTCTGGTAGATGTTCAGATGCATGGAAGTGGAATTTTGTCTATTTTAGTAGATGGAGACAATGGCGTAGCAATCAGTGACTGTGTTGCTATAAGCCGTCATGTGGGTTTTCATCTGGAAGAAGAAAATGCTATAGAACAGGCATATAGGCTGGAGGTATCTTCTCCGGGAATAGATACCCCTCTAAAGTCGTTACGTCAGTTTCAGAAAAATATTAACCGTTCATTAAAAGTAAAATTAAAGGATGGAAATATCAGGGAAGGTAAACTGATCAGTGCAGATAATTCAGGTATCGTCCTGCAGGAAAGCGTTAAAGAAAAGGGTAAAAAAGCCGTTATAGAAGAAAATTTTATTCCGTTTGAAAATATATCAGAAACAATAGTTTTAGTGAGTTTTAAATAACGTCCCGTACATACGGGACAAATTCAATAAAAAATGAGCAATATTAATTTAATCGATTCATTCCAGGAGTTTAAAGACTTCAAGAATATTGACCGTCCAACGGTTATCAGTGTGTTGGAAGAAGTTTTCCGCAGCATGTTGCGTAAAAGGTATGGTACCGACGAGAATTGTGATGTGATTGTGAATCCGGATAACGGGGATTTGGAGATCTGGCGTACAAGAACAGTGATGGAAGATGGTTTTTCAGAAGACGATGATCTGGAAATTGAACTTGCAGAGGTGAAAGCAATAGATCCTGATCTTGAGGTTGGGGATGATTTCATTGAACAGATCACTCTGGAGAGCTTTGGTCGCCGGGCAATTCTTGCGGCACGTCAGACATTGGTTTCAAAAATTCTGGAACTTGAAAAAGACGAAATATTCAAGAAATATAAGGATCGGGTTGGCGAGATCGTAACAGGTGAGGTTTACCAGGTATGGAAAAAAGAAACGCTTGTGCTTGATGATGAAGGCAATGAGCTGTTGCTTCCAAAAACTGAGCAGATACCGGCCGATTATTTCAAAAAGGGAGATTCTGTACGTGCGATCATTGAAAAAGTAGAAATGCTTAATGGCAACCCTAAGATCATTATTTCACGTACTGCACCTGAGTTCCTTCAGCGTTTGTTTGAAATGGAAGTACCTGAAATTTTTGATGGTTTAATTACCATTAAAAAGATCGTTCGCGAACCGGGCGAACGTGCAAAAGTAGCGGTTGAATCATACGACGACAGAATTGATCCGGTAGGAGCCTGTGTGGGTATGAAAGGATCACGTATTCATGGTATTGTGCGTGAATTAAAGAATGAAAATATCGATGTGATTAATTTCACCAACAATATTTCATTGTATATTCAGAGAGCATTAAGTCCGGCGAAGATCACAAGCATCAAACTTGATGATGAGGAAAAGAGAGCGGCAGTTTATTTAAAACCTGATCAGGTTTCACTGGCTATTGGTCGTGGCGGTCATAATATCAAATTAGCCGGAAAGCTGACCGGATACGAAATTGATGTATACCGTGAAGCGCATGAAGATGATGAGGATGTTGATATTGAGGAATTCTCAGATGAAATTGAGGGCTGGATAATTGACGAATTCAAGCGTGTTGGTTTGGATACAGCAAAATCTATTCTCGGACTTACTGTTGATGAATTAGTAAAACGGACTGACCTGGAAGATACCACAGTTAAAGATGTGATAGAGATCCTGAAATCAGAATTTGAATGATTTTTTGATTGAGGCTTAATTAATAAATTAGCGGCTTGAGAAAAAGCCCGATCCTCAAACCATATAACATATAAAAAACGTACTTTTGTACAAAAATAGCGAGGTTAAATAATAAATGTCAGAAGGTAAAAGCACAAATTTACTTAAAGCTGCGAAGGAGCTGAATATTGGTTTATCCACAGCGGTTGAGTATTTAGGGAAAAAAGGTTTCAAAGTTGAAGCCAGACCCAATACTAAACTCACCGATGAGATGTATGATGTTCTTCTTAAGGAGTTTCAGGGCGATAAGATCGTAAAAGAAGAAGCTAAACAAATCGTTATTGGCAAGATTCGTCGCGATGATATCCCTGTAACCAATGAAAAGACTGAGCCACAGCGTTCAAAGGATTTTGAACAGGAAGAGATCCTGATTAAGAACGTAAATCCATATACTCCTCCTGTAGTTGAAAAGCCAAAAGCTGCTCCACAGGAGCCTGTAGCTACAGAGCCTAAGCCAGAAGAAGGTGCTTTGCCGGGTGTTAAAATTATTGGAAAGATCAATTTAGATGATCTTAATCCTAAAACCCGCCCCGAGAGGAAAGATCCCGAACCGAAAAAACCTGCTGCAGTAATTGAACCTGCTCCGGCTGTTAAAGTTGAGGAGCCTGTAAAACCCAAGGAACCGGAAGTTATACCCCAGCCGGAACCGGTAAAGGTTGAACCAAAAGTTGAAATAGCTCCTGTAGCGGAAGTTGAAGCAGCTCCTAAAGTTGCAGAAGCAGAACAAGCTAAAGTGCTTGTTCCTGAACCTGTAAAAGAAGAAAAACAAGAAAATAAGCCAAATACTCAGGAAAGTAATCCTAATGCCACTGTTATTCGTGCCAAAGCAGAACGTCTTACCGGCCCGAATGTAATCGGTAGAATTGAATTACCTGTTTCTCAGCCTCGTCGCGGGCAGCCGGTAGCCTCTTCATCAAGTGCTGCAGGTGCTGACCATAAGCGCAAACGTAAACGTAAAGACAATGCTCCCGGACAACCCGGACAGGCACCTCAGGCTCAGCAGCAGCCGGGAGCTCCGCGTCCGGCACCAGGTGCAGGATATCAGGGTAATCGTCCTGACTTCAGGAATACCAGACCCGGACAGGGTACTGCGGGGAATACCCGTCCTGATTTCAGAAATAAACCCCGTACTCCGGATACCCCTAAAGCTGAACCAACAGATAAGGAAATTCAGGATCAGATCAAAGCAACACTTGCCCGTTTAAGCGGTGCCGGTAAATCTGGTAAATTTGCTCAGCGTGCAAAACTACGCCGTCAGAAGCGTGATGATGTTGCTCAGACTGCAGAAGATGCGGCATTGGAACTCGAAATGCAGTCCAAAATCATTAAAGTGACAGAATTTGTTACTGCAAATGAATTGGCACTCATGCTTGATGTTCCTGTAACTCAGGTTATTTCAACCTGTATGAGTTTGGGAATGTTTGTATCCATCAATCAGAGACTTGATGCTGAAACGCTGACTATCGTAGCCGATGAGTTTGGTTATGAAGTTGAGTTTGTGAAACCTGAAGATGAAGAAATCGGTTTGCTTGAAGAAGCTGACAGTCCGGAAGATCAATTGCCAAGAGCACCTATTGTAACCGTAATGGGTCACGTGGACCATGGTAAGA
>JBAZCD010000108.1:0-7967 GCA_041671205.1 Pedobacter sp. | reverse complement strand
CCTGCAATCGTATTTATGCTGGGTTTAACTGCTGCTACCTTTGCCACTACAGATTCTGCACTTACCGCATTAACTACCTCATTCTGCGTAGATTTTCTTGGATTTTCGAAGAAAAAAGACCTGAATTCAAATTCTGCGATCCGCACCAGACATATTGTTCATATTGGTATTTCCCTGCTGATGTTCCTTGTGATTGTATTGTTTAATGTGGTGAACAATGCGGCAGTGGTCAGTGCAATATTCACGGTGGCATCCTATACCTATGGGCCATTACTGGGTCTGTACGGATTCGGACTGTTTATGAAAAACCGAGGTGTGAAGGACCGGTTGGTACCATTCATTTGTGTATTATCACCGGCTATTTGCTTTTTCCTGAATGCGAATTCAAAAACCTTAATGGGAGGCTATGTTTTTGATAATGAACTGATCGTTGTTAACGGCCTGATCACATTTATTGGTCTGTTACTGATCAGCAGGCCGGTTACCTCCAAAACGCAATTCTAATTTTATAATTTGCTTTATGAGTATAGATGATAAAATAAGGAACGCATTTGAAAATAAGAACTGGCAGGAAATTAAGGTTACCGATTCCTGGCAGATCTTTAAAATCATGGCCGAATTTGTAGATGGGTTTGAAAAACTTGCCAAAATCGGACCCTGTGTTTCCATTTTCGGGTCAGCCAGAACTTCCAATGAGAATAAATACTATAAAATGGCCGAAGATTGTGCCAGAATTCTCACTGAACGGGGTTATGGTGTAATCTCAGGCGGCGGACCCGGTATTATGGAAGCCGCGAATAAAGGTGCATTTGAGGCGGGCGGCAAATCAGTTGGATTAAATATCGACCTTCCGTTTGAACAGTTCCACAATCGCTATATTGACCGAGATAAGATTCTCGAATTCGACTATTTCTTTGTCCGCAAGGTCATGTTCATGAAATATTCGCAGGGATTTATTGTACTTCCCGGAGGATTCGGAACCATGGATGAGATGTTTGAGGCATTGACCCTGATACAGACCGGTAAGGTTGCCCGTTTCCCGATCGTACTGGTCGGCATTGACTATTGGTCAGGATTGATGGAATGGGTAAAGACCCATATGCTGAATCAGGAACACAATATCAACGAAGAAGACCTGAATTTATATCGATTGGTTGATACTGCAGAAGAAGCAACGGAGCATATTTTCAGGTTCTATGATAAATATGTATTAAAACCGAATTTCTAATACTTATAGTATATAGAAATAGGTGGAAAAATTGTTCAATTGAACAAATATTCCAATTATCAATTGTCAGCTGATATAAATCTCGCCCTTCAGATAGGTGACCGCCTTACCCGACATCAATACCCGATCGGCTCTATGTTCGCACCACAATTCGCCGCGGCGCGCAGATACCTGATAGGCATGAAGTTTAAATTTCCCAAGACGTTCAGCCCAGTAGGGGATCAGATTGCAGTGTGCTGAACCGGTAACCGGATCTTCATCAATGCCGGCTGATGGCGCAAAAAACCGGGAAACAAAATCACTGTTATCTCCGGGAGCTGTAACCACAAAACCTAAAGATTCAATGCGGCTTAAGGCGGCAAAATTTGGCTGTACGGCCAGAACATCCGCTTCGGTCTCATAAACAATAAAATAATCTCTTGACCGCAGGATCTGAACAGGTTTTCTCTCTCCCAAAGCTTCTGCCAATCCCGCCGGGATCTCGCAAGCCACCGGCATACGGGCAGGAAAATCAAGTGTATAAAGGTCATTCCTGCGACTAACGGTCAGGGTACCTGCCTTAAGAGTATGAAAATGGATAGTATCTTCTTCAAAATTCAATATGGTGAAAAGAACATGGGCAGTTGCCAGGGTGGCATGTCCGCAAAGGTCAACTTCCGACTCAGGAGTAAACCATCTCAGTTCAAAATCCCTGCCCTGCGGTATGAAGAAGGCGGTTTCAGCTAAATTATTTTCTGCGGCTATTTTCTGCATTTCTGGTGCAGGAAGCCATTCTTTCAGCGGACAGATTGCTGCAGGATTGCCACCAAATAAGGTATCAGTAAAGGCATCTACCTGGTAAATTGGAATAGTCATCATAACTCCTGTTGATTTTGTATCAATAATAAGTCAGTCTGATCACACCGGCTAAAGACTTAGCCAGCCGCACAACCTGACGGGTATAACCATATTCATTATCATACCACACATAAATAACCGCCGAGCGTCCGTCTTTCGACAGAATGGTGGCAGGTCCATCGACTATAGAAGCATGACTGTTTCCAATTACATCACTTGAAACCAATTCATTGGAAATGGAATATTCAATCTGCTCTACCAGGTCCCCAAAAAGTGAAGCCTCCTTCAATGCTTTTTCAATTGCAGGTTTTGTGACTTCAGTATTTAATGTCAGGTTAAGAATCGCAAGTGATACATCAGGAGTTGGTACCCGTACTGCATTCCCGGTCAATTTACCTTCCAGAGCCGGAAACACTTTTGACACAGCCTTATCAGCTCCCGTCTCGGTTATGACCATATTTAAAGCTGCAGAACGACCGCGGCGGTACTTTTTATGGTAATTATCCAGCAGGTTCTGGTCATTGGTATAACTGTGTACCGTTTCAATATGTCCCTTCTCAATACCGAAGGACTCCTGAATGATCTTCAATACCGGCACGATGGCATTCGTGGTACAGGATGCAGCAGAAAAAATAGTTTCATCTGTACTAAAATCCTGGTGATTGACCCCAAATACAATATTCGGAACATCCCCTTTGCCGGGTGCAGTTAAAAGCACTCGTTCAATACCTTTGGAAGCTAAATGCCTGCCCAGGCCCTCACGGTCGCGCAATACCCCTGTATTATCTATTAATAAAGCATCGCTGATACCATAGCTAATATAATCGACTTCTTCAGGGTCCCTCGCAGCGATCATAAAGATTACCTGTCCGTTAATCACTAAGGCCTTCTTTTCAAAATCTTCTGTTATCGTGCCCAGGAATGGCCCATGTACGGAATCATTTCTAAGCAGATCAGCACGTTTGATCAGGTCATCATCGCTGTAGGAACGGGTTACGATAGCCCTCAGCCGTAATTGTTCTCCTTTACCCGCCTGCACTACCAGTTCTCTGGCAGCAATACGGCCAATACGGCCAAAGCCATAAAGAACCACATCTCTGGCCTGCATTTTAATCTTATCTTTTCCGATGTGATGACTCAGATTCTTAATCACAAAATTCTCAATACTGGAGAACTTCCCGTCAGCATCGATCCACTCTGCCGCTAAACGGCCGATATCTATCCGGGAGGGAGCAAGATTTGACTTAGCAATGGCCTGTGCAATTGCAAGTGTCTCGTAGATTGATATATTCTTATTAATAATCTGCCTTGCATATTGATGATGAGCCAGAATTTCACTGCTGCCAATATCAAACAAGGGCTTTCTGAAGAGTAAAAGTTCAATTGAACGGTCAAACCAGAGCTTACCTACTACATTGATCAGTTCTATTGCCTTTTTCTCCTTATCGATCCAGCTATTGAACTCCTTTTCGTATATATTTAGCATGATTATAGCATATTTTGGCCCAAAAATAAAAAAGATCGGACCATTGACCCAATCTTTTCAATTAAATATGTCGAAAATTTTATCCCAGATAGGATTTCAAAATCTTACTTCTTGATGTATGACGAAGGCGTTGTAATGCTTTATCTTTAATCTGTCTTACACGTTCGCGGGTCAGATTGAATTTTTCACCAATTTCTTCAAGTGAAAGCGGATGATTTGTGCTAAGTCCGAAGAATAAAACGATGATCTCACGCTCACGCTCCGTTAAAGTTGACAATGAACGTTTGATCTCTTCAGATAAAGACTCATTGATCAGATTGCTGTCTGTATTCGGATCACTGTTCTCCAGCACATCAAGCAGGGTATTTTCTTCACCCTGAACAAATGGCGCATCCATAGACACATGGCGGCCTGAATTACTTAGGGTATCTGATATTTTTTCAACTGTAGTTTCAAGATTGTCAGCTAATTCTTCAGGGGAAGGTTCACGCTCAAACTCCTGCTCCAGTCTTGAGAAAGCTTTACTGATCTTGCTTAAAGACCCTACCTGGTTCAGGGGTAAACGTACGATTCTTGATTGCTCTGCGATTGCCTGTAAAATGGATTGACGAATCCACCAAACGGCATAAGAAATAAATTTGAATCCTTTGGTTTCATCAAAGCGTTTAGCGGCTTTGATCAGTCCCAGATTACCTTCGTTGATCAAATCACCCAGGGTCAGACCCTGATTTTGATATTGTTTTGCAACTGAAACTACGAAACGTAAATTGGTTTTTGTCAGACGCTCAAGAGCAGCCTGATCGCCCTCTCTTATCTTTTGAGCCAGAATAACTTCTTCTTCGGCCGTGATTAAGTCTACTTTACCAATTTCATGCAAATACTTATCTAAGGATTGGGATTCGCGGTTGGTAATGGATTGGGTTATCTTGAGTTGTCTCATTTATTATTAAATACTCCTGTATGAAAGTTTGCAAATTTAAACAAAATCTGCCATCTAATCGTTAATTATAATCAAAATTTAGCTGATTTTTAAGGATTTAACGCAAATAATTGGATGAATTTATTACAACAAAAACCATTCCATTTATCCATATTTATATTAATATAAACTCGAAATAATTAAGGAAAGTATAGACTAAGTTAAATTTCTGTCTCTGAACCAAATCTCATCAGGTTTAGAATCAAATACTTCCATCAATCCTATCAGGGTTTTTGGATCATGATGCGATAACACCAATTCACGATTTAAGGGCTTGAGGAATTTTTTCTCCACCATGAGGTTAATTTGCATCAACATGGGGTTATAAAACCCATCCACATTCAGCAAACCGATCGGATTTCCGTGAATACCAAGTTGCAGCCAGGTCAAAACCTCGAAAAACTCTTCCATGGTACCGAAACCTCCCGGAAGAGTGATCACTCCATCAGAAATATCTGCCATTTTTTGTTTCCGCTGATGCATATTATCAGTAATGATCAGCTCGGTAAGTCCGGTATGACCAACTTCCTTGTCCATCAAAAACTGAGGAATCACTCCGATTGCCGTTCCTCCCCTTTGTAAAACCGCATCTGCAATCAGACCCATGACCCCAACTCTGCCCCCACCAAAAACCAGTGAGATCCCTTTCTCAACCATCACATCAGCCAGATCATTTACGGCTTTTAATAA
The DNA here is from genome assembly GCA_041671205.1 of Pedobacter sp. GTDB lineage: Bacteria > Bacteroidota > Bacteroidia > Sphingobacteriales > Sphingobacteriaceae > Daejeonella. The sequence continues at coordinate 2,747 of JBAZCD010000108.1, read as the reverse complement.
AATCGGATTGCCATCAAAATTGGAACCACAAAAAACAGAAATTGCTTTCATTTAGTATTGAGTATTGAGTACAAAGTATTGAGTACAGCCTATTGAGTACTAAATACCAGCTTTGGGCTTTCAGCTTAAAACTATCGGCTGTAATTCGGTGCCTCTTTCGTTATTGTAATATCGTGCGGATGACTTTCTCTCATTCCCGCGGCTGTAATTTTGACAAAACGTGCGTTCTGAAGATCATCAATTGTTGCCGCACCGCAATAGCCCATACTGGCTCTTAGTCCGCCGATCAACTGATACATTACCTCTGCAAGAGAGCCTTTAAATGCTACCCTCCCTACGATACCTTCAGGAACCAGCTTTTTAATATCATCTTCCACATCCTGGAAATAACGATCCTTTGAACCCTGCTCCATCGCTTCAATCGAACCCATACCGCGGTATGACTTAAACTTACGTCCCTCGTAAATGATGGTTTCACCCGGAGATTCTTCGACACCAGCAAATAGCGAACCTGCCATTATGGTACTTGCACCTGCTGCGATCGCTTTCGCAATATCTCCGGTTTGCTTGATACCGCCATCGGCTATCACAGGAATGCCCCGGCCTTTCAAAGCTTTGGCACATTCATAAACGGCATATAATTGAGGAACACCTACACCTGCAATGATACGGGTCGTACAAATTGAACCCGGACCAATTCCCACCTTAACCGCATCAGCTCCTGCATCAGCAAGAGCCTTTGCCGCTTCACCGGTTGCAATATTACCAACAACAACCTGAAGATCAGGATATTTTGCTTTAACTTCTTTCAATTTTTCAATAACTCCGCGGGAATGGCCATGTGCGGTATCAATCGTAATAACATCAACTCCAGCCTTTACCAAAGCATCCACACGCTCTATAGTGTCATGTGTAACGCCTACTGCAGCACCAACCCGTAAACGGCCATGCTCATCCTTACAGGCATTGGGGAAATTTTTAAATTTCTGGATATCCTTAAAGGTGATCAGTCCGCTTAAGCGACCCTCTTTATCTACTACCGGAAGCTTTTCTATTTTATAATCCTGAAGAATTTCTTCTGCCTGAGGAAGGGTTGTGCCTTCGGGTGCAGTAATCAGATTTGAACTGGTCATCACCTCCCGGACAGGTTTCTTCATATCCTTTTGAAACCGAAGATCTCTATTCGTAATAATCCCAACCAGTTTCCTGTCGGCATTGATGACCGGAATCCCCCCGATTTTATAATCTTTCATGATCAGAAAGGCATCCGCAATCAAAGCCCCTTCATCCAGCGTAACCGGATCCTGAATGATGCCGCTTTCTGATCGTTTCACTTTCCTTACCTCATCAGCCTGCTGAGCAATAGTCATGTTCTTATGAAGCATACCAATACCACCGGCCTGAGCAATAGCGATAGCCATAACAGACTCGGTTACCGTGTCCATGGCCGCCGAAACAATAGGAACATTGAGTTTGATTTTCCGGGTGAAATAAGAACTGGTGTCCACATCACGGGGTAAAACTTCTGAATAAGCGGGGATTAAAAGTACATCGTCGTAGGTAAGACCTTCTGAAACGAATTTTTCTGGATCGAGTTGCATGGCAAATAATTGAGGGGTTATTACTTGCAGGGCAAAGGTAGGAAAAAGAATTGAGAGTTGAGAATTGAAAATAGAATTGGGAATAGGAAATTGGGAATAGGAAATTGGGAATAGGAAATTGAGAATGGAGAGTGGAGAGTGGAGAATTAAGTTTGCATCACAGCAGGATGTCATCCCTGCCGGCAGGCAAGGCCGACGCAGGAGGGAACTTAGCCGATGTTAATAGCGATTTCCTACCTGTCCGTAGAGTTCAGCGCAGCGCTCTACCGATTATTAAATGAATAAGAGTTTTCAGACTCGTCTACCATTCATCTGGTCGGTGTTCCCGCCGGCCAGATGAACTTATTTTTTACCCACAATCACCTTCTGAAAATTCTCAAAATTCAGGTACTTGTTCGCAAGATTAAGCATCTCTTCCGGACTGATATTCCTCACTGTTTGAATATAATTCTGATAATAATCATATCCCAGGCCTGAGAAATGAATGTTTTTAAATTTATCAGCATGAGAAAGTGCGTTTTCAAGACTACCCAGCATGGAGCCAAGCATATAATTTCTGACCAGGGATAGTTCTTCTTCACTTACTGCTTCCTTCTTTAAAATAGCCATTTCCTTTTCAATCTCAGTCATCGTAGCTGTGCAAACATCAGCACCAACCTCAGAGGCAATAAAGAAATAACCCGCATTCTTCATAGAAACCAGGGCAGAGCCGATTCCATAGGTAAAGCCTTTATCTTCACGGATATTGGCCATCAGTCTGGAACCGAAATAGCCACCCAAAATTGTATTAACAACCTGTAAACCCGGGAAATCAGCATGGTTCCGGTTAATGGAAATCTGCCCGATCCGAATCGCCGATTGCAAGGCATCTGCCTTCTCAACATAATGCTCCTTTCCTGAATCTGTCTGAAATTCAAAACTATTTTCCTTTACATCAAATGTATTATTCCAGTCTTTTCCAAACAGCTCATCCAACAGCTTGATACTGTCATCTTTTACTTTGCCCGAAACAATGACCGTACAATTTTTGGGCTGGTATGCCGTCTTAAAATAGGATAATAACTGCTCCCGGTCTAATTGATCATAATCAGAAGCTGTGATATCATAGCCGTACAAGGTATCCCCAAAAAGAACATGATTAAAGGT
>JBAZCD010000107.1:5766-8005 GCA_041671205.1 Pedobacter sp. | reverse complement strand
GTGGGTATCGGGTTGCATCATAGTTCGGCGGCCTTAATCCCATATCTGGTCAATTTTAAAGAACCTTTCCTGCTGGTCTCAACAGGTACCTGGTGCATCAGCTTAAATCCTTTTAATACGAGTCCTTTAAGTACTTTCGAACTTGAATCAGATTGCCTTTGCTACCTGCATTATCAGGGTAAACCCGTCAAGGCTTCCCGTCTTTTCGCTGGAAATGAGCATGAACAGGAACTGAACATAATCTCAAACTATTTTTCAGAGTCCAGATCAAGATATGAGCAAATGAACTTTGACACTGCTTTCCTGAAGTATTTAGATCAGGAAGAGGTTTACTCAGGAAATGATTTGGCCACCTATGCTTCAGATACGGAAGCTTATCACCGGCTGATGATACACATCATCAAACAGCAAAAAATATCCAGTGAACTGGTCATAAAAGGATCATACGTGAAGCGGATTTTTGTTGACGGGGGATTCAGTAAAAACTCGATCTACATGAATTTTTTATCCATTGTTTTTCCCGAGATGGAAGTCTTTGCGGCTTCAATGGCCCAGTCAACAGCCATGGGTGCGGCATTAGCCATTCATCAGGTATTTGGTAATAACCCTGTTCCTAATGACCTGATCGAATTGAAATTTTATTCAGCAAAATAAAACAGCAAAAATAGTAAAGCATTGCCATGGAGAATATTGTATCCTTTAAAATGAAGCTTAAACCGGGTTTTAAAGAAGAGTATAAACGCCGTCATGACCTGATCTGGCCTGAGCTTAACAAGCTTTTGAAAGAGGCTGGCATCAGCAATTATTCCATCTTCCTGGATGAAGAGACAGACATTCTGTTTGCTGTACAAAGCCTATCGGGCAATAACAGTTCCCAGGATCTGAGTAAAAATGAAATTGTGAAAAGATGGTGGGCATATATGGCTGATATAATGGATACAAATGAAGATAATTCGCCGGTAAGCAAACCTTTGGAGATGGTGTTTCATCTGAAATAATACAGGCATATATTACTTTAACGGTACTCAGGAACCCCTCGATTTGCTATCTAAGGGAAAGAAGGCTACTTTTGTACCATGAAATTGCCCATCATCGCCTACGGAGATTCCGTTTTACGTAAGAAAGGAACAGAGATTACAGCAGAGTATCCTGAATTGAATAATCTGATTGAAAATATGTTCGAAACGATGTACGGCGCTCATGGTGTAGGACTTGCAGCACCGCAGGTTGGCTTATCCATTCGTCTTTTTGTGATCGATGCCACTTCTTTTGCTGATGATGAACCGGTACTAAAAGATTTCAAAAAAGTATTTATCAATGCTCAAATTCTGGAAGAAAGTGGTAATAAATGGTCATTTAATGAAGGATGTCTCAGTATTCCGGATATCCGTGAAGATATCGACAGACATGAAAACCTGACCATCTCTTATTATGATGAAAACTGGAAACACTATAAGGAAACATACAAGGGCTTAGCTGCCCGTATCATCCAGCATGAATACGATCATATCGAAGGCAAGCTCTTTGTCGACAAATTGAGTCCCCTTCGCAAAGCCATGCTTCAGAATAAGCTCAATTCCATTTCAAAAGGAATTGTGAAGGTGGATTATAAAATGAAGTTCCCTGCGTTAAAAAAGGGGAGAAGATAGTATTGAGTACAGAGTATTTAGACTGAAGGCATTTTTTCATTCAAAACCTGATTTCCTGAATGCAATTCCCTCTTTGTCATTGCGATCCGCCTTGGGCGGAGAAGCAATCCCTATAGTCAAGTGAATACTTATTTTGAGATTGCTTCGTCGTGCCTCCTCGCAATGACAAAAGGCAAAAATTTGGTCTTTAGAAGTCTTACAACTTATTACTTATAACCTATTACTTACAACTTATTGTTCCCTGCTCCTATCCCCCTGCATGATCTGCTGAAGCAGGGCGCCCCAGGCAAATGGATTCAGCAAAGGATTAGCCAGGCGCTGGTTGATGTTTTTATTGACCAGGCGGTTATGATTGTTCTGGAAATTGAAGCTCTGCATTTCTGCACCATCACGGGGAAGTGTGGCAAGCATGGAAGCTAAACTCTCGCGGGAAAGATTCTTTCTGGCTATTTCGAGATCATCATCGGCAAATTTCATGGTCATGAATTCCTTTTTGAACTCATCTGTGCTTGCCCATGGATACACCCTTACACCGGGAAGGTTGATGATCTCCTGCTGCAATTTCATCAATACCGTATATTTATCCTCTG
>JBAZCD010000107.1:0-5756 GCA_041671205.1 Pedobacter sp. | reverse complement strand
CTCTGACAGGTTTGTGGGTATAATCAGAGCCCCCGGTCTGTAACCCACTGCTGTAAAAGCCAGTGTGTCACCTTCATGTGCAACAAATGAAAAATAGCCCTTGTAGTTTGCTGAATAGTACTGATCTTTGCCGGTAACATTAGTAATGGTTACATAAGGCACTACTGTATTGCTGTCACGGTTCACAATTATCCCCGAAAACTGTACGATCTTCCTCTCCCTGACCTGTGAAAATCCGGAAAGGCTGCAAAGCAAACAAAGAAGGAATAACCAGTTTCGCATGGTTCAAAGTTAGTAAAATCGTGCCGCAGTGATGTTAAATAGTGTTAAAAGTATAAATTAAGTACATACAACAATCTGTATATGCCAGGTTTATTGATGCCTTTCAGGTAAAACAGCTGCAGGATCATCCATATCGGTCAGATTTACAGCTTCTATACCTGCAATTTCGGGAACAGCCCGTTTAATTGCCTGCTCAATACCTGCTTTAAGTGTCATAATGCTCATAGGACATGATCCGCAGGAACCTAAAAGACGCAATCGTACAATATTTTCCGGAGTTATTTCCTCAATTGAGACGTTTCCGCCATCTGTTTCCAGATATGGTCGTATCGTATCCAATGCCATTTCAACTCTTTTCAACAAATCCATGATATTTTATTTCTATAAAGATATAAAATTTTTAAAAAATGCTATTTAGCGGCATTCAGAATGGCTACCTGCTGAGCAACCCGCTCGGCGATCTGTAAAAATGCCGCACCCAGAATATTATCTTCTTCCAGAATAACCGGTCTTCCAATATCTCCCGCATCACTGATACTCTTTACCAAAGGTATCTCTCCTAAAAATGGTGCATTAAATTGTTCAGCCAGTACTTTTCCGCCATCCTTCCCGAAAATATAATACTTGTTATCCGGCAGTTCAGCAGGAGTAAAATAGGACATGTTCTCAACTACTCCGATTAAAGGAATATTGATCGAATCCATCAGGAACATTCCGACACCCTTACGTGCGTCTGCGAGAGCAACATTTTGCGGGGTGGTCACGATCACCGCTCCGGTTACCGGAAATCCCTGAGAAACCGTAATATGGATATCGCCTGTTCCCGGAGGAAGATCAACAACCAGATAATCCAGTTCACCCCAGTCGGCATCATTGAATAACTGCTTTACCGCCGTTGAAACCATCGGTCCGCGCCATGGCACAGGCTGATTAGGATCAGTAAAAAAGCCGATCGACAGTAATTTTATTCCGTATTTTTCAATGGGTTCAATTCTTGTTTTACCCTCCGCATTCTGGGATGCCTTTGGCCGGGCGCCTTCCACACCAAACATGATAGGAATAGACGGGCCGTAAATGTCCGCATCGATCAGCCCTACGCTGGCTCCTTTCTTCGCAAAGCCAAGCGCCAGGTTTACAGCAACTGTTGATTTTCCGACACCGCCTTTACCCGAAGCAACAACAATGATATTTTTAATGCCTGCCAATACTTTATCTGGGCGGCTGGTAACTCTCGAAGTCATATTGATCGACAATTCAGCCTCCTTGCTCACAAAATGCAGTATCGCATTTCGACAGGCATTTTCAAGCATGGCTTTCATCGGGCAGGCCGGAGTAGTAAGAACTACAGAAAAATTAATCTTATTGCCGTCGATCTTCAGATCTTCGATCATTTTCAGGGTAACCAGATCTTTCTTAAGATCCGGATCCTCTACATGACGCAATGCGTTATAAACCTGTTCCTGTGTGATCATCTTTGAATATAGAAGGAGAAGTTATTTTTTATTAAGTTTATCGCAAATCTACTAAAAGCAGCATGCTTATCGTTATCGGATTAAGGTTTTTACAGTGAATTGACCTGCAATTTGTAATATACCTCAAGCGTTTCATAACTAAATGCCTTAACTTTCAATTTAGTGGAGATTTCAGCCAATGCAGATACCAAAAAAATATTATAAAATTACCCTTATAGTATCAATAAGCCTCCTGTCACTGATCCTGACCGGAGGGGTTATTGCCTATGTAAAACGTGAGGCATTACTCAGCACGGCGATCAAAAAGGTGATCAATAAGGCTGATAAGGAGTACGATCTTGAACTGAAAATAGAAAGTGCAAAATTTGTCGGCTTAAGCAGTGTTGGATTTAAAAATATTACAGTTGTTCCCCGCGGCCGGGATAGTCTGGCCCGGATCATTAATTTCAAGGTGGGGGTAAAATTATTTCCTCTGCTTTTTGGTGATATCAAACTTGCCGAAATCAATCTGGACAGGGGGATGATCAACCTGGTAAAAAAAGATTCGGTAAGCAATTATGATTTTATCTTCCGGAAAAAAAAGAAAGATGTACCTGATGAAAAATCTGAACTGGATCTTGCCAAACTGGTCAATAGCCTGATCAATCAACTGTTGTATAAAATTCCGGATGATATGGACATCAGGGATTTTGAAGTCAAATTTACCGATGATTCAGCCTCAGCCAGTCTGCTTACCAGAACCGCAACCATTGAAGGGGGTGATGTGAATTCAAGCATTCTGGTCAATGGAAATGAATCAACCTGGCACATTGAGGGGACGGTTGACCCTGGCGACAAGCAATTAAACCTGATGCTTTATGCCGATAATAAAAAAGTGGAGCTTCCCTTTCTGGAAAAAAAATTCGGGCTGAAGCTAAATTTTGATACGGCCTTTACAGAAATGAGAGGTGTGAACCGAAGCGGAAGCCAGCTTGAAGTCAATGGCTCCTGGAAGGTGAAAAACCTTTTGGTCAATCATTCCAGAATTGCCGGCAATGATATCATCGTACCGGATGCTTCGCTGGATGCGGATATGGTTTTCGGGAAAAACTTTGTTTCCATTGACAGCACTTCGACCATTCATCTGAAGGACATAGAGATACATCCTTTCATTAAATACACGCTCTCTCCTTCCAAAATTTATGAACTGAAACTCCATACTGAAGAGATGGATGCTCAAAAGATAATGGATTCCTTTCCTAAGGGCTTGTTCGAATCGCTGGATGGCATACAGGTGGCCGGAAAATTGCAATATGACCTTGATTTTTACCTGGATGCTCAGCAGCCGGATAGTGTGGTCTTTAATTCGAGATTAAGAAATGAGAAATTTAAGGTAGTAAAATGGGGTAAAACCAATCTTCAAAAGATCAACGGCAGCTTTGTTTATACTCCGTATGAATATGGTAAACCGATGCGTAATATTATCATCGGGCCGGAGAATCCTAACTTTGTTCCAATCAGTCAGATCAGTCCGAATTTAAAGAATGCCCTGCTGACTGCAGAAGATCCTTCCTTTTACAGTCACAATGGTTTTGTGGAAGAGTCTATCCGCAGATCTATTGCAACCAACTTTAAAGAGAAAGCATTTAAGCGGGGAGGCAGCACCATTTCCATGCAGCTGGTAAAAAATGTTTATCTGAACCGGCAAAAGACCTTAGCCAGAAAAATTGAGGAGATCCTGATCGTCTGGATCATGGAAAACGGTCATTTGTCGAGCAAGGAACGCATGTTTGAAACCTATCTTAACCTGATCGAATGGGGAAGGAATGTGTATGGTATTGGCGAAGCATCCAGATATTATTTCGATAAACACCCCTCAGAACTCAGTGTTGGAGAAGGTATATTTCTTGCAAGCATAGTACCGCGGCCTAAGGCAGGCCTGTACAGGTTTGAGGGTGACGGCAGCTTAAGATCGGGACTCTCATCGTATTTCGGTTTTATTGGAGGAATAATGGCCCGGCGGGGTATGACTCCTCCCGACAGCAATGCCTATGGCTTTTATTCGGTACGTTTAAAGGAAAGTTTAAGATCAGGAATACCTATGGTCGATTCGCTTCTGGCCGACAGCCTTCTGATTGATGGAGAGCCGGACGATAAAGAAAGTATTTTGCAGCAGATATTCGGAAAAAAACGCCAGGATACCATACAGATTAAAGAACTCAGCAGGCCAAAAATCGTACCCAAAGATACTGCTGCAACACAAACTCCAAACCGAAAGGAGAGAAGGGAACAGCGGAAAAATGAGCGGGAATCAAAAAATAAAAACAAGAATAACTGACCTTATTTCTAAATTTATATCATGAGGATAGAAATTGATGAGAAGAATTTTGAGCTGATGCTGGAATATAATCAGATCGAAAAGCGGATCCGTTTATTAGGTATTCAGTTAAACGTTGATTTCGAAAACCGCATCCCGGTTTTTGTGGGTGTATTAAATGGAAGTTTCATCTTTCTGGCAGATCTTATGAAAGAGATAAACATCTCCTCTGAGGTTACTTTTGTAAAAGTGTCGTCCTATAAAGGAGATAAGAGCAGCGGAAAGGTAAAGGAAGAACTCGGCCTGCAGATGTCATTAAAAGACCGGGATGTGATCCTTGTGGAAGATATTGTAGACAGCGGTAAAACCCTTCGTTATCTGCTGGATATGATCAATAAAGAGAAACCGGCTTCTGTTAATGTTTGCACCCTGCTGATGAAACCCAAATCATTAAAAACAAAATTTGATGAGATCTGCTATGTTGGTTTTGAAATACCCGACGATTTTGTAGTTGGTTTCGGATTGGATTATAACGGATTGGGAAGAAACCTGAATGATATTTACAGGGCTGTATAAACCGGAATTTATATCAGCCGCCGGGCCTGTTTAATACTAAAAATCGTATTTTCGCAAGACATGAGCTATACAAAAATGACCATTCACAAGGAAGGCTATACATCCATAGCACTCTGCATTCTATTTATATTTGTTTTAAACGCCATTGTAAATTTCCTGCTTCCCGAAACCATCTGGTTCCGCTGGATCATTTACATCCTTTCTTTTGCTCTTTTTGTTATCATTCTTCAGTTTTTCAGAAACCCGTATATCAAAGTCATAAAGAATGATGAGCATGTGATCTGCCCTGCCGACGGGAAAGTGGTTGTGATCGAAGAAACTGAAGAAACAGAATATTTAAAAGACCGAAGGATCCAGGTATCGGTATTCATGTCGCCTGTAAATGTCCATGTCAACAGAAATCCGGTTTCAGGACTTGTAAAATATTTCAGATACCATCCCGGAAAGTTTCTGGTAGCATGGCATCCAAAATCATCAACAGAAAACGAACGCACAACGATTGTTATCGAAAATAATCAGGGGGTGGCCGTGTTGTTCAGACAAATTGCAGGAGCGCTGGCAAGAAGAATTGTTTGCTACTCCAAAGAAGGGCAGCAGGCAGAGCAGGGAGAAGAGTTCGGATTTATTAAATTTGGATCAAGAGTGGACCTGTTTTTACCTTTGGAGACAGAAATCAAGGTCGGGCTGGGAGATGTTGTAAAAGGCGGAATCACCGTTCTGGCTCATTTAAAAAAATAACTTAACCAATATAAACATGAAAAAAATATCAGGATTTTTAGCAATCGCATTCCTGGCAGGAACATTATCAGTAACAGCACAAACTCTGCCTAAACAAAGCACAAAAACGGCAGACAAAAAAGAAAGCAAAATGTGCGGTAAGGATTGTAAAATGAGTTGCTGTGCATCTAAATCATCAGAAAAAGATTCAAAAGCACCTGCCAAAAAGAGTTAATTTCAATACCTAATAAAAAAACCGGCTTGTATCAGGCCGGTTTTTTTATGACCGGATATTTTCCCCCGCTTCCATAAATTAAACCAGCCGGTCTCCATCAGCGGGTTTATCCACTGCATATTCATGGTAAACAGTTTGGGTAGGGAAGGCAAAATCTGCACCATTCCCGGCTACAATA
>JBAZCD010000106.1:0-8041 GCA_041671205.1 Pedobacter sp. | reverse complement strand
AATCGAAGTGTTCAGGAGCTTAAGCTTTGACACGCTTTATTGTCATTAATCAACAATTAAAAACAAATGAAAACTTTAAAATCAGCTTTTTTACCAGTATTCCTTTTGCTGCTTGCAGGAGCAGGTATGGCTCAGCCTGTTGAACAAAATGTAAAGGTTATTGTGGGTCCTGATCACTCGAACTGGGTTTACGGGGTTGGAGAAAAGGTAAAGTTCAATGTTTCTGTCCTGCAGTATGGTAACCCTTTGAAAAACGTTAAAGTGGTTTATGAGCTTGGTCCTGAAAGAATGGTACCAGAGAGGCGTGATTCTATGCAGCTCGCCAGTGGAGTATCTACGATCGAAGCAGGGACCATGAAGACTCCGGGATTCTATCGCTGTGTGGTAACTGCCGAAGTTAATGGTAAAAAGTACAGCGGGCTTGCAACTGCCGGTTTTGATCCGGGGCAGATTAAACCGGCTGCGGGTACCCCGTCTGACTTTGTTCAGTTCTGGGACAACGCCAGGGCAGATCTGGCTAAGATCCCGATGGATGCAAGGATGACCCTGCTGCCTGAGCGCTGCACAGAAAAGGTGAATGTATATCATGTAAACATTCAGAATTTCCGGCCAGGAAGCAGATTGTATGGAATTCTGTGCGTCCCTAAAAAGCAGGGAAAATATCCTGCCTTATTGAGGGTTCCCGGAGCTGGTACCAGGCCATACAATGGGGATGTTGCCACAGCTGAAAAGGGTGTAATCACGCTCGAAATTGGTATTCATGGAGTTCCGGTTACGATGGATCCCAATGTTTATGCAAATCTTGGCGCGGGTGCATTATTAGGATATCAGGCTTTTAATCTGGAAGATCGTGACCGATATTACTATAAGAGAGTGTATATGGGATGTGTCAGGGCAAATGATTTTTTAACTTCCCTGCCTGAGTTTGACGGAACCAATCTCGGTGTAACCGGCGGAAGTCAGGGAGGAGCCTTATCAATAGTTACTGCAGCTCTTGATTCAAGGGTTAAATTTTTAGGCGCTTATTATCCTGCGCTTAGCGATCTGACCGGCTTCATGATTGGCAGGGCTGGTGGATGGCCTCACTTATTTAATAAGGACAATGTGAATACCGGCAGTACTCCGGATAAGGTAAAAACTACAGGCTATTATGATGTGGTGAATTTTGCCAGGCTTGTCAAAGTGCCGGGAATGTATAGCTGGGGCTTTAATGATAATACTTGTCCGCCAACTTCCATGTATGCAGCATACAATGTGATCACGGCTCCAAAATCGTTGTTTCTTGCATTGGAAACCGGACACTGGATGTATCCTGAGCAGAGAGAAAATATGGAAAACTGGTTGCAAAAACAGTTAAAGGTGAATTAAGATAAGAAATTGCACTTTGTGCCGGAATAAAAATGCCCGCTTGAACCAAGCGGGCATTTTATTTATGCTTTATCTTCTAAATGGTTGGCGGTTACTGTAGCCTTGATCTTAGCTTCCAGTTCATCCATCAGGTCAGGATTGTCAAGTAATAATTGCTTCACGGCATCGCGGCCCTGACCAAGTTTGGTATCGCCGTAGCTGAACCATGATCCTGCTTTTTTGATGATGTCGAAATCAACCCCCAGGTCAATGATCTCACCTGCTTTGGAAATTCCTTCCCCAAACATAACGTCAAACTCGGCAATTCGGAAAGGAGGAGCAAGCTTGTTCTTTACAACCTTAACTTTTACCCTGTTTCCTGAAACCTCGTCGGTATCTTTTATCTGTGATATTCTGCGGATGTCTAAACGGACAGAAGCATAGAACTTCAGTGCATTTCCTCCGGTAGTTGTTTCAGGGCTTCCGAACATAACCCCGATCTTATCTCTTAACTGGTTGATGAAGATACAGCAGCATCCGGTTTTGGAAATGGTACCTGTTAATTTACGCAGTGCCTGAGACATTAAGCGTGCATGTAAACCCATTTTCGAGTCACCCATCTCACCCTCGATCTCTGCCTTAGGAACAAGAGCAGCCACCGAGTCAATAACTATAATATCGATTGCACCTGAGCGGATCAGATTATCGGCGATTTCAAGCGCCTGTTCACCATTGTCGGGTTGTGATATCAGCAGGTTTTCGATATCCACACCAAGTTTGCTGGCATAAAATTTATCAAAGGCATGTTCGGCATCAATAAATGCGGCAATTCCGCCTTTTTTCTGCGCTTCTGCAATGGCATGGATGGCCAGAGTTGTTTTACCGGAAGATTCGGGTCCGTAAATCTCAATTACACGGCCTTTGGGTAATCCCCCAATGCCCAGGGCAATATCTAAGCTTATAGAACCGGTTGAAATTGCTTCTACTGCTTCTACTGCACTATCACCTAATTTCATGACGGTTCCTTTTCCGTATGATTTTTCAAGTTTATCCAGCGTAAGCTGTAAAGCTTTTAATTTATCTGCGTTGCTCATTATTTTAGTTTTATGTCATCAAATTTATAGTAAATAATTAAAATACTAAAAATATTATCAAAATATTTTTTCTTGCAGGTTTATACCTTGAAGGTATTGTTTAAATATCTCAAAAAAATATAGTGGGATATTTACTTTACTTCAAATTTTTTCAGGGCTTTGGCGGTCTTCCCTGCCAGTTTTTTCTTTTTTAATTCTTTGGCTTTTTTTTGCTGAACATTTTCAGCCTTACGCAGGGCCGTTTCGGTCTGGCTTGACTGATAATATTTGCAGATTTCTGTCAGGGGGCAGACAGAACATTTCGGATTTCTGGCAACACAAACATATCGGCCATGCAGGATCAGCCAGTGATGAGCGATGTGAATTTTTTCCTCCGGCAGAAAATTAACCAGCTGTTTCTCCACTGCGAGTGGAGTTTTGGCATTTCGGGTTAAGCCAATCCGGTTGGAAACTCTGAAAACATGGGTGTCAACTGCCATTGCCGGAGCACTGAATATCACAGAAGCAATAACATTTGCAGTTTTTCTTCCCACTCCCGGCATTTTCTGCAGGTCTTCAATAGCTGAAGGGACAATTCCATTGAAATCTGTGACCAGTTTCTGGGCCATACCTACCAGATGCCTGGATTTATTGTTCGGATAGCTGACACTCCGTATATAGCTGAATACTTCTTCAGGTGTGGTTTCGGCTAAGCTCTGCGGATCAGGATAGCGCTCAAATAATCTGGGTGTAACCTGATTGATCCGTTTATCAGTGCATTGTGCTGATAAAATAACTGCAACCAGAAGCTGGTAAGGGTTATCGTAATGCAGTTCGGTCTCTGCCTCAGGCTGGTGAGATGAAAAATATTCAACGAAGGCTTTATATCTGTTTTTTCTTAACACCCAACAAATATAGAGCTAAAGCCTGTTCATGCCATCGAAATAAAACAAAAAAACCAGTCCCCGACTGGTTTTTTTGTTCAAATTCTTACAGTGATTTTGAATAAGCCAAAATGCTGCTGACTGTTTTATGATCCGGGTTTTTGGATAAAGCGTTTAACTCAGGTTTTATCGCAGAGTAGAAAAGTTGTTCTCCTTCGCCCAGTTCGTCAGTGGAAATGCTGTTTTCGGCTTTTGTGTTGGGTAATGAATTTGTTGCAGTGGTAGAGGTTTCGGTCATAAGCAGAATAATTTTTTAGAATTAAACGCACATGTCTCAGAAATGTTTTATCCTGCAGAAAATATTTTCAGGTATTCTTTAAACTTAATTCCCTGGTTAGCATCATCTTGCGCAAATTGTTAAGTGCGTACCTCATTCGGCCCAATGCGGTATTAATACTCACACCTGTGATCTCAGAGATCTCCTTAAAACTCAGATCGCCATAATGACGCATGATCAATACCTCTTTTTGCTCGGAAGGTAAATGATGGATAAGTTCCCTTAAATCCTGATAGGTTTGTTCACGAATGATCTTGTCTTCAGTGCTCTCATCATAGAACTTGAGCACCTCAAAAATATCAAAACCTTCCACTGTGGTAACCACAGGAGTACGTTTCACTTTCCTGAAATGGTCGATCACCAGGTTATGGGCAATCCGGATTACCCAGGGAAGAAATTTTCCTTCTTCATTATACTTTCCGGCTTTCAGGGTATTAATCACCTTAATAAAGGTATCCTGAAAAATGTCCTCAGACAGATAGGAATCTTTAACGAGTAAATAAATGGAAGTATATACTTTTGTTTTATGCCTGAGGATGAGTTCCTCCAGGCTTGGCTCATGGCCATTTATATATTGATGTACCAGTTCCTGATCGCTAATCGATTGAATATTTATAGCACTCATACTTTAAATTCTTCTTAATGTAAATTCTCAAAAGATATTGAAGTAGAGTTTAATCGATAGCTGGTCTCCTATTTTTTATATACAAATGTGCTTGTTTGTTTTTAAAATCTAGCAAATATTTTGCCAAAATAAAAGAATATTTAATCCTTCTTCGGTATTAAGCACTTATAGCCGTATTTTTGCAAATCAAAATATCCGGCCAATATGATATACGAGAAAAAACAGTTAGGAGTTTAAGAATGAATAAAGAAGCGGAAAAAGATCCTAAAAAATATATCATCATCAAGGGGGCACGGGTACACAACCTGAAAAATATTGATGTAGCCATTCCAAAAAATAAGTTAGTGGTCGTTACTGGTATGTCCGGGTCAGGCAAGTCTTCGCTGGCATTTGATACGCTTTATGCAGAGGGTCAGCGACGGTATGTAGAGAGCCTTTCTTCTTATGCCAGGCAGTTTATGGGGCGTATGAATAAGCCCGATGTCGATTATATTAAGGGGATTGCTCCCGCTATTGCAATTGAGCAAAAAGTAATTACAAGTAATCCAAGATCGACCGTTGGTACCTCAACTGAGATCTATGATTATCTGAAACTGCTTTTCTCACGAATTGGCAGGACACTTTCTCCGGTATCCGGAAAAGAAGTAAGAAAGGATACAGTTACTGATGTCATCAATTTTATATCAGGCCTGGAATCTGAGACTTCAGTTACAGTACTATGTCCGCTGCACGCTCATAACAACCGCTCCCTTAAAGAAGAACTAGCTGTGCTCCTGCAAAAAGGTTTTACCCGCGTCCTTATAAATGGACGATTGTCAAAAATCGAAGATCTTCTGGATGATAAATCAACAGGAAATTCTAAATCGGGGAGCAGTTCGGATATAAAAATTGTAATCGACCGGGTTTCGGTAGCGGATGATGATGAGATATTGAGCCGTCTGGCAGATTCTGTTCAGACTGCATTTTTCGAAGGAAGGGGTGACTGTTTCATTGATGTGAACGGACAGATGCATGTATTCTGCGATCGCTTTGAGCTGGATGGTTTGCGATTTGAAGAACCTTCGCCTAATTTTTTTAGTTTCAATAACCCTTTTGGGGCATGCAAACGTTGTGAAGGCTATGGTAAAATCATTGGAATAGATGAAGACCTGGTTATACCTGATAAAAGTAAATCTGTTTTTGATGGAGCAATTGCTCCATGGAGAGGTGAAAAAATGGGGGAATGGCTGAATAAACTGGTGAAGAATGCCATCAAATTTGATTTTCCTATTCATCGTTCCTTTAGTCAGCTTAGTGCAGCACAAAAACAATTGCTTTGGACCGGTAATGAATATTTTAGCGGACTTGATGATTTTTTCAGGGAGCTGGAAACCCAAACCTATAAAATTCAGTACAGAGTGATGCTTTCACGCTACAGAGGAAAGACAAATTGCCCTGAATGCATGGGCAGCCGCCTCCGTCAGGATGCATCTTATGTAAAGATCGCCGGTAATTCAATTACAGATATGGTATTGATGCCTTTGGATAAGGCACTTGAATTTTTTCAGGGCCTTGAGCTGGATGCTGCACAGCTTAAAATTGCAAAGCGATTATTGATGGAAATTACAAACCGTATCAAATTTCTGAACGATGTTGGTTTGAGCTACCTCACGCTTAACAGGTTGTCGAATACTTTGTCGGGCGGAGAATCACAAAGGATTAATCTGGCCACTTCTCTCGGCAGTTCGCTGGTTGGTTCGGTTTACGTGCTCGATGAGCCAAGTATCGGCCTTCATCCAAGGGATACTCATCGGCTGATCGAAGTATTGAAGTCATTACGGGATGTTGGTAATACCGTTTTAGTTGTTGAGCATGAGGAAGAGATCATGCAGGCAGCTGATCATATTATAGATATTGGCCCCGAAGCCGGAACGCATGGGGGTAATCTGGTATTTACCGGTAGTTTCAATGAGATATTAAAAGATGAGCATAGCCTGACGGGCCAGTACCTCAGCGGAAGACAGTCCATTCTTATTCCGGCGCACAGACGTAAATGGAATGATTTTATTGAGATAAAGGGTGCCCGGGAAAACAATCTTAAGCAAGTGGATGTTAAATTTCCACTGAATGTGCTTACCGTTGTTTCAGGAGTGTCAGGTTCCGGAAAAACATCATTGGTTAAGCGTATTCTGCAACCCGCAGTTCAAAAAGCGATCGGAAATTATTCCGGTGAGCAAACGGGTGCTTATGACGCTATCGGGGGTGACTTTAATAAGATCGAACAGGTTGAAATTGTGGATCAGAACCCTATAGGCCGTTCCTCACGATCAAACCCGGTAACTTATGTGAAGGCATGGGATGAGATCAGGAATTTATTTGCTTCTCAGGGAGCTGCCAAAGCCGGGGGCCTTAAACCATCTGCCTTTTCGTTCAATGTGGAAGGCGGACGATGCGACGTCTGTCAGGGTGAGGGTGAAGTAAAAATAGAAATGCAGTTTATGGCAGATATTTACCTGCCTTGTGAAGCATGCGACGGAAAGCGATTCAAGCAGCATGTGCTGGATGTGACCTATAAAGAGAAAAACGTTTTCGAAGTATTGGACATGACTATTGATGAAGCGCTTGAATTTTTTGAACATGAACCTAAGATCCTTGCTAAGATCAGGCCATTGGCTGATGTGGGACTGGGGTATGTGCATCTGGGGCAATCTTCAAATACACTTTCGGGTGGGGAAGCGCAGCGGATCAAACTGGCCTCATTCCTTGTTAAAGGAAACAACAGCAGCAAAACCCTGTTCATATTTGATGAACCAACAACTGGCCTCCACTTCCATGATATCAAAAAACTGCTGAAATCTTTTGATGCTTTAATTGTTCAGGGCAATACCATTATAGTGATTGAACATAATATGGATGTGGTTAAATGTGCCGACTGGGTGATTGATATTGGTCCGGAAGGAGGCGATAAGGGAGGTACAGTCGTTTTTGAAGGAGTGCCCGAAGATCTGATCAAAGAGAAAAATTCCTATACAGGCAAATTTTTGAAGGAGAGGTTTAAGGGGTAGGCTTGAAACTTATTGTTTTGGTGTAAGGATTGATGTAAATTTTACTGGTATAAATTTTCGGAAAGGTACTGCTGTAGTTCTATTATCTGGATATCCGGTGCTCTGCTTTAGTTTTTTGCGATAAAAATGAGTCTTAAATTAAAGATATCCGCATTGCAAAAAAGCTATCGCTGCCGCCCCGGTTTAGTTTACCCCCTGCTGTAGTTCTTTTGTCAGGCTTAGCAAAATTAAGGAATGATTTCATTATAGTAATAATTCTGCTGCCAATAAAATCACCATTGCCCCTGCCATCTAAACGGGATCGAAGCGGCAGCCTTTTGCCTGACTCCGCCAGGTCGTTTACAACAAAATTTCATGGCAAAAGCTACCTGCCTACCGGTAGACAGGTAGTGCAGAGCCCGGTTGACACAAACAAAAAGCACAGACCTTGCTTTACAAAGCAGATTTCTCCAATCTGACCTTATCTTTAATTTGTGACCTGTTTCAATAAATGAAACCTGCATGAGCTTACCGCTCACAAACCGGAATGAATAAGCTCATGCAAGCTTCATAACCATTAAAAAACAATTATATTCCAATGAAAATACTTATCAAAAGTTTATAATCACCTGATTGCCAGCTTGTTCTCCTTGAATTTTGCAATCAAATAATCTGCATATCGTAAAAATCCCAGATCGGTCAGGTGGGTTCCATCGACAGTACCCTCATTATCTGTCCCGATTGAACCGGTA
>JBAZCD010000105.1:0-8053 GCA_041671205.1 Pedobacter sp. | reverse complement strand
TGTGGATCGCCCCCCGGTGATCGCAGTAAGTAAAACATCCAGCATAAAAGCCAGACCCGATCCTTTCCAATACCCGATTGGCAAGGCTCTTCTGGATTGGATAATATCCGAAGGGTTTCTGCTTAAATTTCCAGCTTCGTCATATCCTCCATATACCGGAAGTTCCAGCTTTTTATCATCGGTTTCCTGCAATTTTCCATAAGAGAATTGCGACATCGCCATATCCAGTACAATATGACCCTCATTTCGCGGAACGGCAATAATCATGGGGTTATTACCAAGGCGAGGTTCACTGCCGCCCCAGGGCGGCATATTGGCCATCGTATTTGTAAAACAGATCCCGATACAGCCCGCATCAGCGGCCTGCCAGCCGTACGTTCCTCCACGCATCCAGTGATTCGTGTTCCGCATCGCCACGCATCCAATCCCATTGGATTTAGCCAGCTCAATTGCCCTGTTCATGGCTTTGGTCGCGTTATACATACCCGGCCCTGAATGCCCGTCCCATATTTCAATCAAACCATTGCGTTCAACAAAGCCGGGCTCTGCATGTACATCGACTATTTTTTCTTTTACGGTATTAACAAAAGCAGGAAAACGGTTTAAACCATGGGAATACACCCCATCACGGCTATTAGCTGCAAAAATACCCGCACATAATCCGGCTTTCTCCTCTGTAAATGACAACTTGAGCAAGACTCGTTTAAACTCCGCCTTCAAATCTGCAAATGGAACTTTCATAATTATGGTTAATTGAACTTCTATTCCTGTAAATTTGCGGGTTTTTAATGAATTTATGTAAATATTGCCGCTATTGCTGAGGTCTGTATTCAAATTATTTGCTTATTCCTTGTTGTTAGTTGTTAGAGGATTCGCAGTTCGCTCTCAATTAAATCGCTTTTGCAATATAATTAATGTTGTTTTTTATTACATTTAAGCCCAGATCCTGAAGGGTTTCACCTGTATTACTTTTATTTGTTTTGAGATATTTATTCCTGTTCATTCTTTGCATTCTATCCGGCTCCAGACTTTATTCACAGAAAATAAACAGTGCCTATAAACTTCATATTTCTGAAACAAAACTTCCCATAATAATCGACGGGCTGATCGACGAGGAAGCCTGGAACGTCAGCGATTCTGCAGCTAATTTTTTTATGGTTAGTCCGATGGATACCAGTTATGCAAAGGTCAGAACCACCGTACGCATGACCTACGACCAGCATAATATTTACATCTCTGCCATTTGCTATGAGCCCAAAGCGAACACAGCTTATGCCGTTGAATCGCTGAGACGTGATTTTGCCTATACCAAAAACGATAATTTCCTGCTCATAGTCGACCCTTTCGATGATCAGACCAATGGATTTACCTTTGGTGTGAATGCTGCCGGTGCTCAATGGGACGGACTTATATTCAACAGCAACGGTTATGACCTGAGCTGGGACAATAAATGGTACTCAGAAGTGAAACATTATGCCGACCGCTGGGTCTTTGAGGCCGCTATCCCCTTCAAATCCATCCGTTATAAAAAGGGCATTCAAACCTGGGGAATCAACTTCAGCAGACTGGATATCAAAGTACCGGAAAAATCGGCCTGGGCCAAAATTCCACGACAATTTAATGTGGCCTCACTGGCCTATACCGGATCATTGCTATGGGACCAGCCACCACCGGATGCAGGCACCAATGTATCTGTTATTCCTTATGTTCTGGGGGGATTTACCAAAGATTACCAGAATAATACAAGCACAAAATTTAAAAAACAGATCGGTGCCGATGCCAAGATCGGAATCACCTCATCTTTAAATCTGGATCTGACAGTAAACCCTGATTTTTCACAGATAGAAGTCGACAAACAAGTAACCAATCTGGATCGCTTCGAATTATTTTTTCCTGAACGGAGACAATTCTTCCTGGAAAATGCCGACCTCTTCGCAAATTTCGGCTATTCCACGATCAGGCCCTTCTTTTCACGAAGGATCGGATTGGGGGTACCCATTGAATTTGGTGCCCGTTTGAGCGGAAGCATCAACAAAAAATGGCGCATCGGCGCGATGGATATGCAAACCAAAAGTATGGATGATACGGGCCTTCCCGCTCAGAATTTCGCGGTTCTTGCCTTGCAGCGGCGGGTATTCTCACGCTCCAACATTCGTTTTATGTTTGTGAACAAGCAATCCCTTAATTATAACCCTGCGCAGCAGCCCGGAAAACCGGTCTATAGTGCCTTTAACCGGAATATCGGACTTGAATACAATCTTGCTTCCACCAATAACCTCTGGACCGGAAAATCTATGTTCGTCAAGTCATTCGGTCCGGTAAAGAACAGTGATGACCTGGTGCATGCCGCCAATCTTCAATACAGCAGCAAAAAATGGCTCCTGAGCTGGCAGCATGAATATGTAGGCGAAAATTATACGGCAGAAGTTGGTTATGTACCCCGTATCAATTACATTAAACTGAATCCGAAGCTCAGTTATCTGTTCTTCCCGAAAGGCGGTAAAATATTAAATCACGGGCCGATTTTGAGCTCAACACTCTATTTTAACAAATCTTTCAGTCAGACTGATAATGAAACCTCATTCAATTATAAATTTACACACCGTAACCAGAGTACTTTCGAAGTATGGGCTTCCGATAATTTCATACGACTGTTGAGGCCATTTGACCCGGTGAATACCGGAAAAGGCAGTTTAAGTACCGGAACCGAGCATTTATGGAATACCTGGGGAGCGAATTATGCCTCCAAGCCGCAAAAACTATATACCTACTCCTTTTCGGGTCAATACGGAGGATATTTTGCCGATGGTACCCGATTGAGTATGTCGGGGGATCTGGGCTACCGTTTTCAGCCATATGTCAATATCGCCATGAGCACCAGCTATAACCATATTGTTTTGCCTCAGCCCTGGGGGACTACCAATTTATGGCTTGTGGGTCCAAGGACCGATTTTACATTCAGTAATAAACTGTTCTTCACCACATTCATACAATATAATAACCAGCAAAAAAACCTGAATGTAAATACCCGTTTTCAATGGCGGTATAAGCCGGCAAGTGATCTTTTCCTGGTATTTACCGACAATTATTACCCATCTCCATTTGCTATTCGCAATCGTGCCCTGGTGCTGAAGTTTACGTATTGGTGGAATTAGTATCCCGATCCTGCTGAACGAAAGTCCCGGAAAAATAAAATATTATGCTTGCATAGTAATTGATTTAAAGGATATTGTTTATTTTTACCTATAAACCTATAACCATATGGTTCTACAAGCTATTTTTCTGATCATTGCAACAGCAGCCATTACGCTTTTTAGCCTGAATGTACGCAAAATCATCCGGAATATTCATCTGGGTAAGCCCGAAAATCGTTCAGACCATACTTCCGAACGCCTGGCTATCATGCTGAAAGTGGCCTTCGGTCAGTCGAAAATGGTTAGACGCCCGGTAGCCGCCATTCTGCACCTTTTTGTGTACATCGGCTTTGTGATCATTAACCTTGAGGTGCTCGAGATTATCATCGATGGACTATTTGGAACACACCGTATTTTTGCTGAACCATTGGGCGGACTATACAATGTATTGATTGCCTCTTTTGAGGTGCTGGCCGCCCTGGTATTGATCGGGGTCATCGTTTTCTTTGCAAGAAGGAATATCATCCATCTAAAACGATTTACAGGAACAGAAATGAGCAAATGGCCCCGTTCAGATGCGAACATTATCCTGATCGTGGAAGTCCTGTTAATGAGTGCATTCTTAACCATGAATGCCGCAGATCTTAAACTGCAGCAATTGGAGGCTCCGCATTATATCCCGGCAGGTTCATTCCCGGTCAGCAGTTTTCTGCTGCCACTCCTACCCGACTCAGAATCGGTACTGATTGCCATTGAGCGCTCCTGCTGGTGGTTTCATATCATTGGGATTTTTGCTTTTTTGAACTACCTGCCCTACTCCAAGCATTTCCATATCATCATGGCTTTCCCGAATACCTGGTATTCCAATCTGAAGCCTAAGGGTGAATTTACAAATATGGCTTCGGTGTACAATGAGGTAAAAGCCATGCTTGATCCATCTTATACTCCTGAACCGGTACCTGAGGGTGGCCGTTTCGGTGCAAAGGATATCACTGACCTGAGCTGGAAGAGCCTGATGGATGCCTATACCTGTACCGAATGCGGCCGGTGTACCTCAGTATGTCCGGCTAATACCACTGGAAAGCTGTTGTCACCGCGCAAGATCATGATGGACACCCGCGACCGTATAGAAGAAGTGGGAAAGAATATGGATAAACATGGCAAAGATCATCAGGATGGGAAATCCTTACTGGACACTTACATTTCAAGAGAAGAGATCTGGGCCTGCACTACCTGCAATGCCTGTACTGATGCCTGTCCGGTAAATATCGATCCGCTTTCCATTATCGTTGAGTTGAGAAGATTTGCTGTGATGGAAGAATCTCAGGCCCCTGCCAGCATTAATACCATGTTTGGAAACGTAGAGAATAACGGTGCGCCATGGAAATACGCAGCCGTGGACAGGATGAATTGGGCGGAAGAGAATTAGACGATTTGTCAATTCGGCAATTTGTTAATTTGTCGGTTGATTAAAAAGTAACGAAAATATGCTGTGCTAATATTGAGAACCCTAATTCTGGATTTTATAATAACAAATTTCAATTGTCTCCGAATACAATCGACAAATAGACAAATCGAATAATAGACAAATTAGTACATATGGACAAATTAACAGTTCCAACAATGGCCGAAATGGCCGCTAAGGGTGAAACACCAGATATCTTATTCTGGGTTGGATGTGCCGGCAGTTTTGATGAGCGGGCGCAGAAGATCACACGTGATATATGCAAGATCCTGCAGCATGTGGGAATTAAATTTGCGGTTCTTGGTACAGAAGAAAGCTGCACAGGCGATCCGGCAAAACGTGCAGGAAATGAATTCCTCTTTCAAATGCAGGCCATGAGCAATATTCAGGTGCTGGATAGATACCATATCAAAAAGATCGTGACCGGATGTCCGCACTGTTTCAATACCATACGAAATGAATACCCCGGATTGGGCGGCAAATATGAGGTGATCCATCATTCACAGCTCATCCAGCAGTTGATCGATGAGGGTAAACTGAAAGCAGAAGGCGGCGAATCATTCAAAGGCAAAAAGATCACCTTTCACGATCCCTGCTACCTCGGAAGGGCAAATAATGTATATGAAGCTCCGCGAAAAGCATTGGAAATTCTGGATGCCGACCTGGCGGAGATGAAACGATGCAAATCAGACGGACTATGCTGTGGTGCCGGCGGTGCACAAATGTTCAAGGAACCCGAAAAAGGCAATAAAGACATCAATATTGAACGCATTGACGAAGCACTGGCACTGGAGCCGAATATTGTGGCTTCCTCCTGCCCCTTCTGTATGACCATGCTGAGCGATGGGATCAAGAACTACAATAAGGAACAGGAAGTAAAAGTACTTGATATCGCGGAGATCACTGTGAGAGCGAACGGCCTGTAAACAAAAAAACTTAAGAAGAAAGCTTTATTTTCTTTGCAATTGCCGCTTCATTTCAAGAAGATCATCCTGCAGCACAACCAGGTCTTCGGCTTCTACCCTGCTTAATGGAAGACGAAAATGAGTAGCCATAGAATCAACATTACCAGTCCTGTCATTAAAGGTTTGTACGATCACATCGTCTTCCTGAGTTTGTATAGAAAGTTCCCCGGATGCAGTATCACCCAAATAATCAATCGTCCTGATACGCGTAAGATTCAGGGAATAATACTCCTGCTTGCCGTTGATAAAGGTCCGGCGATACCTTAAAAATCCTTCATCACTTAAAAGCAGCTCGAATTTCTTGACTTTATGAAGTTCTGCTTCCGGGTTATGGAGCGCATTCAGTTTAAGTTGTGCCCGCTGGGCCAGCTGATGCAGATCTTCATTGGCACCTGCAGAAGCACTGCCCAGAGTAAGAAACCATCCTATCAAAATGAATGGAAAACATGCCCTCTTTAAATTACTGCTATGCTTTGTGTACATGAACCTGAAACTAAATTCTGGCTTAAAATAAAAAACAAATGCCGGATTTTGGTTAAAATCCGGCATTTGTCAAATAAATTTATTGTTTAGAATCTGATTCCAAGGCATAAGCCGGCTCTGATACCGGCCCATGGACCTTTGATATCCAATCTGGCACCGTTAGCATCCACAGTGGTAGTTGTTTCTGCAAATGGAATATCAATATTCTGAAGTTCATTTCTCAATTCCTGTTGCTCCTGAAGTGTAAGTGCTTTTTTACCATCAAGGGAACCATCTGAGGTACCGTATTGCGGACCAAGCATCCACCAGTCGAGGTACAATCTGCCGCCAAGCTTCCATTGAGCACCGATCAGCAATCCTCCGGTAAGTGTATTTAACTTGCCGCTAAGAGGGATTGTTTGAGTCACGTTGTTTACATCAAATTCAAAAGGCATCTCTGCAGTATAGCTGCTGTAACGTGCAAATGGAGCAAGATAGAATCCACGCATCGCCTGTTTGCCCATATAAAAACGAATTTCAGGAGTAAAGGCCACATTTCCGGTTTCAAGATTATCCAGCTGTCTGTCGGTTTCCGGATCATCGATTATGTTTGAAATGGCCGAACGCATTGGAAGCCCGCCTTTAGGCATAACACGAACTCCCAGCCCGGCTGTTATTTTTCGGCCAATCTTATGCTCATAACCCAGAGAAAAATTGCGAAGCGGCAGAGAAAGCAAATTCAGTTTAAACAGGCTGTTACCTGAATCTGAGCTTGTTGTGCTCTTCTGTCTGCTTCCTTCAGAATTGTTATCCTGAGCCATTGCAATCCCTGCAATGAATACCATTACGAGTAAAAAATATAACTTTTTCATAATTGATTTGGTTTATTATTCGAGCGATTTAAAATTTACTACCCTGCAAAAATACTGACTAAAAATAAATTGTGAGAGAAGTATTTTCGGAATTCGTATTTTTGCAGAATGAATATTTCTGAAAATTCAAGGATTTGGGTATACCAGGCTAATCGCCCCTTCACTGCAGGTGAAGAACAGTCTGTATTGAAAATATTGAACGATTTTACTGCAGAATGGCAGGCGCACGGGCATGCCCTGGCTGCTTTAGGTGAAATTCTTTATCATCAATTCATTGTCCTTTCGGTTGATGAACATATTGCGGGGGCCACAGGATGCAGTATCGACAAATCGGTTCATCTGATGAAAGAGATAGAGCATAAGTTCAATATCAACCTCTTCGATCGCTTCAGAATAACCTATAAGGCTAATGAAGAGATTATTAGCTGCAGCCGGGAAGAATTTGAAGAAAAGATCAAAAATGGTATTGTTGACAGAAACACCCTGGTATTCAACAATCTGATTAGTCGCCGCAAAGAACTGGAAACCTCCTGGAACATTCCATTGGCAGACAGCTGGCATGCACAGGTATTTTCAATGCCTTAGATCTGTTGAAGCAGGAGTAAAGATCAGGGAACAAAGACGAACGGATTACTTAAATATCTATCCCTGCACCATCCCATTGTGATGTAGCGTTAACCTGCAAACTCCTGCTATCATCCCGCTGGAATACAATACCGGCAGTTCCCTCTGTGTCCTTTCAGAAAGGCAATTTCCCAATTCTGCGCATGTTGCGAAGAATAAGGCTCTGTTTATAATAGATATAGCGGGTTGGGCGCACAGGTGACCAGCGCAGAGGATTCGGCAATACGGCGATCAGCAAAGCGGCCTGGCTTTTGCTCATCCGCTGTGCAGATTGCCCCCAGTAATTCTGAACGGCCGCCTCTGCGCCGTAAATTCCATCACCCATTTCAATCACATTCAGGTAAACCTCAAGAATTCGTTTCTTGCCCCAAAGAATTTCAATTAAAGCGGTAAAATAGGCTTCAAAGCCTTTGCGGATGTAAGACCTTCCCGGCCACAGGAAAACGTTCTTTGCAGTTTGCTGACTGATGGTGCTACCACCAATCACACGCTTTCTCCTCTTATTTTTCTCAATGGCATTCTCCAGAGCTT
>JBAZCD010000104.1:0-8056 GCA_041671205.1 Pedobacter sp. | reverse complement strand
TAAGTGATATCACTAGGAACCCGATCAACTAATATTATAGGGTTTTGCCCATTAATAGTCCCTCGCCCTCTTAAATACAATAAAGTTACATCTTTCCCAGGTTCTCCGGATGTTTGTATAGCCGTTAACCCAGGCAAACGACCTGCTAATGTAACCGCTAAATTTGCAGCAGGGCTCTGCTTTATTTCTTTAGTTTGTATAGAAGAAATAGCGCCTGTGACAGTAGCTTTTTTCTGCATGCCATAAGCAACTACAACCACTTCACCTAAAGATTGAGCATCTTCCTGCAAACTGACATTAATTGTAGTTTGATTATTTACTGAAATCTCCTGCGTTATAAAACCTATATAGGTGAAAACCAAAGCGCCATTTCCGTCCGGAAGAGTCAGGGAATATTGACCGTTTACATCTGTACTGGCACCAATACCTGTACCTTTAACCTTAACACTTACTCCTATTAATGGTTGTCCATCACGATCTGTTACTTTACCTGTGACAACAAACTGAGCTGTTTCTTCAGTATTCTTCCCGCCTTCTTCAGAAATATTACTAAAAATTTCATCCCTCTTATTACTCAGCACAATACGATTGTCAAAGGCTTCATACGCAATGCCATTGGAATTCAGAAGCATATCCAATACCACCGATAATTTTTGATCCGTAGCCTGAATTGATACATTCTGATCTATTTTGACTACATTTTTACTATAAAC
Organism: Pedobacter sp.; assembly: GCA_041671205.1. GTDB lineage: Bacteria > Bacteroidota > Bacteroidia > Sphingobacteriales > Sphingobacteriaceae > Daejeonella. The sequence goes on along the minus strand of JBAZCD010000104.1, from coordinate 7,343 downwards.
AAATTTGACGTTTGCATCTTTTTCAATTTGTTTTAATGCGGAGCTTAACCTTGCACCATTTACCGAAATGCTCACAATTTGATTCAAAACAGCCTGAGCATTACTCTTTTCAGCGAAAGAGATTCCGGTAAAAAGAAATGCAATAACTATCTGACTTAATGTAATCTTCATGATTTTGCGGAAGGCAAAGTTTTTTTGTAAATTAATTTTCATACATTTAAGTGTTTTTTTTCTGTTAGAAATAAGACAATTAACCCGGAACTTAACCTATTAGTCCGGGAATTCCGGAGTGGTAATGACACTCCGGATCTTTTTTGATTTAAACCCTATTCTGTTTTTTTTTCATACACATTTGTTTAGGTGATTAATGTTTTAATTATTTTATAGTATTTAAAATGATTTCCTGATCATTTATTTCATATTCCACATCTAATGATTTTTTAAGCATTTCAAGTATTGATGGCAGGCTTTGTTCTGTAAAATCAGCTTTTAACACATAGTTGAGTACTTTTTTATCACTTGAACTAATATGAACTCCAAATTGCTTATTCAAGACTTTTATAACCTCTTCTATCGATTCATCATCAAAAGACATAGATGTTTTTTGCCATATACGCATATCAGAAGTTTTCTTTTCTATATCTTTCTTTAATGAGCTGGACTCTCTGAGGTAAGTAACCTTTTGATCAGGGAGTAACATAATTTCAGAATCCTCTTTATGTTGAAGCCGTACAGATACCTTCCCTGTTACAACAGATACCTCAACAGGAATATTTTTATATGCACGGATACGAAAACTGGTACCCCATACCCTGGTGACCACGTTACCGCTATAAATTATAAAAGGGCGCTTGAGATTCGGAGTCACTTCAAAAAAGGCTTCACCCTGCATTTGAACTTTTCTTTGACCTGCAGTAAATCTTTCAGGATAAATTACCCGACTTTTGGGATTAAGCCAAACGATAGTCCCATCTGAAAGAACTAATTTTTGGATAGTCTTTGTCATATTAACAACCACCCTATCTCCGGATGCCGGGTGATCGGAAGCATTATGACTAAAAAAAACAAGTCCAACAGCTAAAATGATCATTGCAGCAACGCCGGACAAAGAATAAACCAGTGTTCTGGAAATATATCCTCCGCTGTCAGGCTGTTTAGATTCTATATCAAGAGAGGTAATATTCGTCCTTATACGGCTTAATAAACGTTGCTTAAGTTCCTGCTGCTGTTCAGAAGAGATAAAATCAATAGGATCTTGCTCCTGCTCAAATAAGTTATACCATTCGTGTATGGCGGCAACTTCCTCCGGCGTACAATTTCCCTTTAAGTACTTCTCTATTAATTTTTGTAAAATATTTTTTTCCATTAATTCTCTTTTTCAAAATGTGCTGGATGAGGTTATATAGTATAGTCAGTTATCCTGGCAATACCCCTTGCTGTATATGAAAAAAAAATGGAAAATATTCTGATAGATATTAATGAAGGTCTTTTTCGAACTTGTTTGAATATAAGATCAAAAAAAAAATCAAAGTGGAGGCAATTAAAGCAACCAGGATGCCAGTCTGCTTATGTCGCTTAAGCTTAATTTCAACAGTTTTATAGCCTTTGTTAAATGCCCCTCCACTGTTTTTTCAGAGATACCTAAGACTTCTGCAATTTCGCGGTTAGTTTTATTTTCTTTACGGCTAAGCTCGAATACTGAGCGACATTTGGGAGGCAGGTAATTCATCCCTTTTTCGATATTCCGGTTTAAGTCATTCACCAAGACAGCTTCCTCTGTGGAATTATCAAAAATTATGTTTTCAGCAAGAAATGAGCCTTTATAATTTTCCCTAACCATTTCCTTTTGGAGATGGTTAAATACCAGATATCGAACGGATGTATAAAGGTATGCTGCCAGTGATGTATGAATCTGAACTCTTCCCCTCTTTGTCCATAAAATAGTGAACAGATCCTGAATAATCTCTTCTGCTGCTTCCCTGCATTTAATGCGTTTATAGGCGGCAGCATACAATTTCAGCCAGTATCGATTGAATATTTCTTCAAAAGCACCTGCATCACCGTTAAAGAGCAATATTGAAAGTTTTTCATCAGAAAATTTTTCAAAATCCTTCATACCTATTTTACAGTTTATCTATTATCTATGCACTCCTATTAAATATATCAACTACAATATAAATTTATAAAATATATTAGCACTACCTAAATTAAAGATTGTGTTAGATAATTATTTCTATACCCCCCCTTTCAGATAGGCAATCAATTTTACCATTTCGTCTTTGCTAATACTTTGTTCAAGACCATCAGGCATCAGCGAAAGTCCGGAATTACTGAGTGATGAAATATTCCTTCTAAGAATTGATTCGTCTGTTCCAAAAGTCGTACGAAGTGTTAAGCTGTTCTCATTTTCTGAGACAAGCCAGCCGGAGAAGGAGCGGCCATCGTTCGTCCTGACCGATATCGATTGGTATGCAGGTAATACTTCATAATTCGGTACAAGGATGTGAAGCAGTAAAGCATCAGCAGGCTGGTTCTTCACCCCTGTCAGATCCGGCCCGACCTTGCCACCTTCATTCTGATAAGTATGACAGGCTGAACAGGCTTTCTGGAAAACAGCTTTTCCCAACTTCGCATCAGCCGAAGCTGAAAGTGCGCTTTTATATTCCTGGTAAACCTTCATTCGGTCACCTCCTTCCAGTTCCTTGAACAATACTTTTGCCCGGTCACTGATCTCAGCATTTTTATCTGATATCAGTCGCATCCTATCGGCAGAAGATAATTCAGCCCCGCTTATTGTGCCCTTTTCAATTGCTATAAATAACTCGTTGATGAATGCAGGCTTTGACACTACCGCGGCTACAACTGCCGATTTTATCCTTGGGGTGTATGCAGACCATGCCCTTTTCTCCAACAAGATCGCCGCACCCCTGGGATCATCCAAACGCGTGAAAGCGGATATAGCCTCCAGCAATAATTCGGGCGGAGTACTGGGTACCATCATTTTTTGAAGTACAGAATGACTTCGTCCAAAATCTGTATAGCCCAATAAAGCAGTTGCCGATATTCTTAGTCTGGTCTTTTCAGTCTGATTTCCGGCTATATCAATTGCTCTGATTACAAAATTATCCAGAGCCGAAATTTCAGTACCCGAAGCGTTATTTCCAAGAATGGCATATAATAAACCTTTCGGAGATGTTCCAAATTCTTTTGCCCTGCCACTGATCCCTTCGGCTAGTCCAAGCATGGTAGCGATTCTCCATTCCGGATCACCATTGGATACCAAAACCTCCTGTAAAAGCACGCGGCAGGCTTCAGCAGAACCACCATTCCCGAACAATCGTCCAAGGTCTTTCATCACTGAAGCGAAAGCTACAGGTTCGGCTTTCTGCTGGGTCCTGAAGGCTGATAAGAATTCAGGCATACGCTTTTCGATGCCGCTTAACACAGCAGCACGAAACCACTTGTCGCCCCCATCCCTTGCAGCTATCCTTGCCAATGCCTGAACAACCTGCTGTCCTTCAATTGATCCCAATACCAGTGCACTATTATAGCGAACACGAATAGCTTCATCACCTGAGGCAGAAACAAGTGCCTGTATCAGTACAGGGTGTTCTTTAGACATATTGCCGGCCAATAAAACCGCCTGCTCACGTACTCCGGCCACTTTATCCGCTAAAGCTTTCTTTTCTGTGGTCAGATCCAGTGCCCCGAGCGAATTCATTAACCAAAGGGCACGTGCCCTGCTTTCGGGGTAAACCGACTCAACAGCAACCTTTCTAATTAATGGAACTGAAGCCGGATCTTTACGTTCGAGTAACAACCTGTGTGCAGTATTTCGTTCCCACTCCTCTGCAGATGACAAATACCGCGCAAGCGCAGCTGTTGCTGAAGCAGAACTCAATCCGGTTCCTGCATCATATTTCTTTTGAATAAAATCCTTCCGTACAATCCGGTAAATTCTTCCATCGGTCTTTCCGCTTTCCCAATCCAAACCTGCTCTCGCCTCTTCGGGAACATATGAGGGATGATCAATCACCTTGCGATGCATATCGGCCAGGTAGAGAGCCCCTTCAGGACCATGCTGAAGGGATACCGGGCGAAACCATTCATCTGTTGAAGAAAGGAATTCCCTGCCTTCATATGGTATTTTAGAGTGGAAAGAAACACCCTCCGGATAAACGATCTGGCGCTGAACCAGGTTCTGGGCTGATTCGCAAATAAAAATATTACCCTGATGGCCAGGGGTAAGTCCGGTTCCATTGAAAACCATCAAACCACTGGCGGCAGTAAAGGTACCAGCATGTGAACGACCTATCAGTTTAGGAATAAAATCAGCACTGGTAACCGAATGACTTACCGGATAAACGGTCGCTTCGGCCTCTACCTTTGAAACATTTTGTACGGTTTCGTTAAAGAGTAGATTAGCATTCCTTCGAAGAAACCAGGGTTCCATGACAGAATGCATGATCGGGTGCCTGTTTGAGCAACCGAACCGGCGTCCATAAGCATCAAAAGTAAGACCAAACTGGCTTTTTCCACCTGTAACCTGAAACTCAAAAGTCTCCGGATTAAAGCGCCCATCAGTCTGCTTAAATGATACTGCAGGGCGATCAGGGTGTTCAGGAGAGGTCACGTTTCCGCCATTCAGTCCGGCAGTAACGTATACCCAGCCATCTAAACCCATTGTAGGATGACTCATCCTGATCTGTGCGGTTTGAGTAGCAAAAAATCCGGTTAGAACTACCTTCCTGATATCTGCAATCCCGTCATTATCCGTATCTTTTAAATAATAAATATTCGGGGAACAGGTTACAAAAACTCCTCCCTTCCATGGCATCAGGCCATTTGGATAGGTCAAACCCGTGGCAAATTCAGTTCGTTTATCATAAATACCATCCCCATTGGTATCTTTTAAAAGCGCTACACGTCCGAGGGTAGTGGTTGAACCTCCTTCAACGGGATCCGGATATCCCCTGTCTTCAACAACATACATTTGACGATCTTCATCAAAAGCAAGTGCTACCGGATCGATAACGAGCGGTTCGGCTGCGATCAGGTCGATGCGCATCCCCGGCTCAATCTGAAAGCTATCCAATGCCTTCTTTAGACGGACTGTACGCGGATCAGGCTGCAATGCCGCTATGGTAACTGTAAGGACTATCAATAACAATCCAAAAAATCGGTATCGACTAAAGTGAAATTTATTCATAAATTATTTTATATAAAATACTGGAAGACAAAAGTGCTAATCAAATATAACTGCTTGCGCAATGGTAATATGGTACTTTTCTTGAGATGTAATATACTATTTTCTGAGATGCGAGAAACGAGATGTGAGATACATCCGCCATTACACCCTATTTCCTATTCCCCCTTTTTAAGTTTTCCCAGCAGCTCAAAAAGCACACTGCTAACCTTAGTGGCCGCATCAACTTCCAGATAACTGGAACGTGCTCTCCAGGTCTCATATCCACCCAGTTTATGATGCTCCGGAGTAGGCAAATAACCATTATAGCCATTGGCCAGAGAAGTCGTGAAAGTTGGTTTAAAAGGGCTTTTTGCCTTAATGTCCAAGCCGATTTCAACGAATATTTCGCAAGGTGCTGCTGTGATTGCGAGATCTCCCAAACGGAAAGCCTGCAGGATCACAGGTACTTGTTTGGGAAAGTCCTTAATCAACATGGTTTCGCGGGCATAAATTTCTTCCATTGTATTCATGATTGGACCCTGGGCCTTCGCAATAATTCCTTTTGCACGTTCAATTTCTTCTTTTTTAGGTAAGCGTACTCCTAAATTAATCTCTGTTTGTGAAGAACTTAAAGAAATCCAATCCTGATACCGGATAGTTTGATAGGTTTTATAAGCTTCGGAAGCTATGACATTAGCGACCTGCCGCATTTTCGCATAAGGAGGCATGGCTGGAAGAGGTTCATTTGCAAACCAATTGATATTATTAATATTACCACTTGTTCCATTAGACAGCATCGCTACAAAAGGAGGAAATCCCTCATTATCCGACTCCAACAACCTTTTCATCTGTTCTGCGAACATTCCAAAGTAATCGGCTGATATTTCACCCGGGCCTGTTCCTCCAACATAATGCAGGGAGTAATTTGCAAGCATGGCTATCGGTCTGCCTTCCGGAGTTTGTATTGAAATAATGGGAAGTTCCGGATCTGTAGGACCGGATGGCTCCAGACGATCCGGATTAGCTACGCCAGGATTCATCTTTACCTGATCTACGCCCCCAAAAGGATTCATTAATGGCTTGCCGGGTTTCATTTTCCAGCGACGATTAAACACCTGATTATCTTCCCGACCCACGGCCCAGCCGATGCGCGCCGGAGCCAGGTTATTATTTGCCCTTATTACAGCATCAGCGATTCTTTCCCTGAGGAATTTCAGATATTCCGGATCCGGATCACTTTGAAAGACCGAACAGGCAGTCCCGCCTGAATGCGTATGAATCGCCGACATCATCATGTTTTCTACAGGAATACCGGTTATTTCATGTGCCCTCTGTTTAGCTGCATCCAATTCTTCCCTATAAATCATACAAAGGTCAACAGTGAGCATAGCCAATTTTGTTTTCCCATCATCAAGTACGATACAACGCGTATGAGTTTCATCATGAATTTGCTTGACGATACCATCCTTCATATTCCCATTAATAGATGTACCTATTTTAGGGGTAATATTACTGGTTGCTGCACCAGCCCTGAAAACTTTAGCAGACTGGGCATATCCATTTTGAACATTAATAATAAAATTACTGCAGAGCAAAATAGGAATACAGAGTACTGAAAAACGGGATTTAATCATCTGTGCAAAAAAAGATGCTATAACTCTACCCTGCACTGATTGGTAACTTTCAGGCCCAGGGGACTTTCCAAAATTACCTTGTTGAGTTTTCAAACTCTCTCTTGTGTTTTTCATTATTATTTTTTTATTTAATTCTCTGGTGCATTATACTGATTCCATCTGTTCGGGAAAACACCGACCAGAGGAACGGAATTTTTCTCTCACAAAGACGCTAAGACGCAAAGCTTTACAGTTTATTTATGATCAGTTGTTTGAGTCATACTCTTGCGTCTTTGCGAGACCTTTTTTTAACCATAAATCCCGCAATGACAATCGTAGTGTCATTGCGAGCGAAGCGAAGCAATCTCCAATGCACCATCTCCCCATCTCTGCACCGCCTCGCGGTCACAGGAACATGCAATTGCGAATTTCACCATCAAAACGAATCTCGATTCAGCACTTTTCTTCGCAGGGCAGATACAAGCATCGATTTCGGAAGTCCCAGTGGGACTTAAATTGTCGGCAGGTATGCTTCTGCCGCC
>JBAZCD010000103.1:0-8078 GCA_041671205.1 Pedobacter sp. | reverse complement strand
GACTGTGTAGCCAAAATGATCGGTGTATTTGGCACGAAAGAAGGTATATACAATGAGCCCGATGGCCATTTCCTGCCTCCCCCAAAACCTCGTTTGCATGAGCTAATGATCAAAAAAGCGGCTACCAGCATTGGCATTCCTGTTATACCTTCCAGGTTATCTATACTTACCAGACCGGTAAATAAAGATCGTGGGTCATGCTTTTTCTGCAGCCAGTGTAGCAGGGGCTGTACTGTTCATGCTGATTTTTCTTCTTCTACGTGTTTGGTTAAGCCTGCCAGAAAAACAGGTAATGCAGAGGTCTATGTCAATGCTATGGCGCGTGAAGTTCTTACTGATAAAGAAGGAAAAGCTACAGGTATTTCGTATATCGACAAAACAGATATGCAGGAATATCAGATTAATGCTAAAGTGGTCGTATTAGCAGCCAGCGCATGCGAATCAGCCCGTTTATTACTTAATTCGAAATCATCACAACATCCAAATGGCCTTGCCAATTCCAGCGGCTTAGTCGGAAAATACCTTCATGATTCCACCGGATCGTCCCGCAGTGCATTTATACCCGGCTTGATGGACCGTAAACGGTACAATGAAGATGGAGTGGGTGGCATGCATCTGTATATCCCCTGGTGGAAGGATAATAAAAAACTGGATTTTGCCCGTGGTTATCACATCGAATTTGGTGGAGGTATGGGAATGCCCTCTTATGGCTTCGGATCAGGAATTGAAAGGAATAATGGAAAATATGCCGGTAAAGATGGGAAGATGAAAGATGCAGGTGGTTATGGGGCCTCACTTAAAGATGATTATCGCCGTTATTATGGCGCGTCTGTAGGGTTTTCTGGCCGTGGTGAATGTATTCCACGCATTGATAATTTATGTGAAATAGATTCTAATGTGGTAGATAAATACGGAATACCAGTGTTGAAGTTTAATTATACATGGAGTGATCATGAGATAAAACAGGCCAGGCATATGCAGGATACATTTGAAGAGATCATTCAGGCGATGGGCGGAGTAGCCAATGGGGATAAACCAGGTGAAGATAAAAAATACGGACTCTTAAACCCGGGAAGGATCATTCATGAAGTAGGAACAACCCGTATGGGTAATGATCCTAAACATTCCGTGCTAAACAAATTTAACCAGGCTCATGATGTAAAAAACCTGTTTGTGGTAGATGGAGGAGCTTTTGTATCTCAGGCGGATAAAAATCCTACCTGGACTATACTGGCCCTATCTATGCGTGCTTCAGAGTATATTATTGATGAACTTAAAAAGCAAAATATATAATCTGAAATAATCAGATCTGGAAAATATTAAATTAAATAGGATATTATGGATAGAAGAGAATCCCTTAAAGCCCTGGCTATAGGCTCACTAAGCGCAGGCACATTATTGTCAGCCTGTAATAAAAAGACTGACGATAAAAATATAGCAGGTAACCTGGAAGATTACGGTCGCACACCAGAGGAGAAGGCAATTGACACAAAACTTATGAAGGAGAAATTCTTCACCGATGCTGAAATGACAACAATCACTATTTTATGTGATATAATCATTCCTGCCGATAGCCGTTCAGGGAGTGCTTCTGATGCCAGGGTACCTGAATTTATTGAGTTCATAGTTAAAGATCAGCCTAAAAATCAAACCCCCATCCGTGGCGGACTACGCTGGCTGGATATAAAATCATCCAAGATGTTTAAAAAATCTTTTTCTGATGCAAGTAAATCGCAGCAGCTGGAACTGGTGGATCTGATTGCATATCCGGATAAAGCTGCAGCTGAAAATATGCAGGGTGTGTCATTCTTTAACACGATGCGCAACCTCACGGCTTCCGGGTTTTTTACCAGTAAAATAGGTATTGAGGATATGAACTACATGGGCAACCAGCCCAATGCCTGGGATGGCGTTCCGGATGATGTATTGAAACAATACGGTTTGGAATATGATGAGAAAACCCTGGCACAATGCCTTAAAAATGAAGACAGAGGCAAAATAATGACATGGCCGGAGAAGGGATAAAAATCTGTTATCATTATTATGTGCTAATGTGGAATTTGGGTAGGTGAAGCCTTTCTTGTGAAAAGCATTTGCTAAAATGGGTTTGCTTTGTTCAGAAGTAAAATTCACCATTGATTAAACCATATTAAACATAGGATGTAAAAGTTCAAAAAACAAAACTCTAATTTTAAAACAATTATGAAAAAACTTATCACACTTTGCGCAATTACCTTATTTCTGATATCATGCGCCAGCTTATCCCGGGAAAAGAAAGCGGGTGCCTGGATTAACCTGTTCGATGGTAAATCGCTCAGCGGATGGAGAGCCAGTGAAAACCCGGCTACATTCAAAGTCGAAAATGGATCCATTGTAGTTGAAGGACCAAGAGCACATTTGTTCTATGTAGGAACCGTAATGAATCATGATTTCAAAAATTTTGAATTCAAGGCCAGGTTAATGACCATGCCGGGTGCTAATTCGGGCATATATTTTCATACAACCTATCAGGAGAAAGGTTTTCCCTCAAAAGGCCATGAAGTGCAGGTTAATAACTCTCATACTGATTGGCGCAGAACAGGTAGTTTGTATTCTATTCAAGACGTTAAGGAAGTTACAGTAAGGGATAATGAATGGTATACCGAGCATATCATTGTCCGGGGCAAAAAGGTAATTATTAAAATAAACGACAAGACCGTTGTTGAGTATACAGAACCGGACAATGTAGAGCGTTCTAAGGATCAGACAGGCCGGGTGATTTCTAATGGCACCTTTGCTTTACAGGGTCATGATCCTAAAAGTAAGGTTCTTTATAAGGAAGTTATGGTAAAACCATTGCCCAACTAAAGGTGTTTTCTTAAAGTATTCGGTAGCATATTAGAAAGTGTCAGATTATGATTCCATAATCAATATATGAAAGCCGCAGTATTATACCCTTCTCGATGCCTTCTTGGTGAGGGGCCAATATGGCACTCCGAAAGAAAATCCTGCTTCTGGGTTGATATTGAGAGCGGGATTTTATTTGAATATCATTGGATCAGCAAGAAAACCCAAACCTGGAAATTTGAAGGCAGGCTCACTATGGCTTGCCTTAGCTCAGCAAATTGCCTGATCCTGGGTTTAAATGCCGGAATTGCCAGGTTTGATCTTTCTACCGAGAAGCTGGAATGGCTCCTGGATATTGAGTCAGAAATCACAGGAAACCGCTGTAATGATGCTAAGTGCGACAGCAAGGGCAGGTTATGGCTTGGCACGATGGACATGACTTTTAAACCGGGTGCTTCATCATTATACTGTATCGATAAAAATCTCAGTATTCAAAGAAAGCTGAGCAATCTGACCATTTCGAACGGCATGGCATGGACTGCTAATAACGACAGAATGTATTTTATTGATAGTCCCACACAAACCGTTCAATCCTATATTTTCGATGCCAATAGCGGAGATATCCTGTTTGAGAAGAATGCAGTTCATATTCCTGAAGAAATGGGGACACCCGATGGAATGTGTACCGACCGGGAAGGTATGTTATGGGTAGCACATTGGGGAGGTTTTGGAGTTTACAGGTGGAATCCGTTAAATGGGGATCTTCTCGAAAAGATTGAAATACCCGTCCCCCACGTAACTTCATGTGCTTTTGCCGGTAAAAATCTTGATCACCTGATCATTACAACCGCCAGAGGAGATTTGAATGAAGAGGAACTGAAAAAATATCCGGAAAGCGGGAATGTATTCTTTTTAAAGATGAAAGTTAGAGGAACAGAACCCAATACCTGCATTTTTTGACCGGCCGGGATTCAAAACGAATTCTTGTATATAATCTCAAGCAGCAGTCTGTCAATGAACCTTCTTCTTTCCTATAATCAAAGCCGGCAGAAAAACTCAGAACAAAAATTCTATCTTTGCGGGAAATTAGAAGCGAGAAGCGAGAAGCGAGAAGCGAGAAGCGAGAAGCGAGAAGCGAGAAGCGAGAAGCGAGAAGCGAGAAGCGAGAAGCGAGAAGCGAGAAGCGAGAAGCGAGAATAGGGAATAGGGAGAATGAAGACAAAAGCTCATTGCTGGCTACTCGTTGCTGGTTGCTCGTTGCTGGGCTACTCGTTACTCATTGCTTAACCCCAAAACTAATAACTACTAAATACAACCTAATGGCATTACAATGCGGTATCGTCGGACTACCAAATGTTGGAAAATCGACACTTTTTAATTGTTTATCAAACGCCAAAGCACAGGCAGCAAATTTTCCATTTTGTACCATTGAGCCGAATATCGGTGTCATTACAGTGCCTGATACACGTTTAACCAAACTTGCAGAACTTGTTAAGCCCAATAAGATACAACCCAATACAATTGAAATCGTTGATATTGCCGGCCTGGTAAAAGGCGCCAGTAAAGGTGAGGGACTGGGAAATCAGTTTTTGGGTAATATCCGTGCAACCAATGCGATTATTCACGTTTTACGTTGTTTTGATGATGATAATGTGATCCATGTGGACGGTTCTGTAGATCCGATCAGAGACAAAGAGATCATTGATACCGAATTGCAGTTAAAAGATCTGGATGCCGTAACCAAACGTATTCAGAAGGTAGAGAAAATGGCTAAAACCGGTAATGACAAGGATGCTAAAAAGACCTATGAAGTCTGCAATATCGTCAAAGCACATCTGGAATCAGGCAAATCAGTCCGTACTGCCCCCATCATTGAAGAAGACAAAGAATTCATTGCTGACCTGTTCTTGTTAACTGAAAAACCAGTGATGTATGTGTGTAATGTGGATGAGAAATCTGTTGTCAGTGGCAATCAGTATGTAGAAAAGGTTCGTGAAGCTGTAAGGGAAGAAAATGCAGAGGTTCTGGTTATTTCAGCGCAAATTGAGGCAGAAATAGCTTCACTTGAAAGTTTTGAAGAAAGGCAAATGTTTCTTGAAGATCTGGGACTGAGCGAGTCGGGAGTAACCCAATTAATACGGGCGGCTTATAAACTATTAAAGCTCGCGACCTATTTCACTGCCGGTGTGCAGGAAGTAAGGGCATGGACCATTACACAGGGTTTTACGGCCCCACAGGCAGCTGGTGTTATTCACTCCGACTTTGAAAAAGGATTTATCCGTGCAGAGGTGATCAAATATGAAGATTTTGTAAGTCTTGGATCAGAAGCAGCCTGTAAGGAAGCTGGCAAACTGGGTGTTGAGGGCAAAACTTATATCGTACAGGATGGGGATATCATGCATTTCAGATTTAATGTTTAGACCTTGCCGCTAATAGCGGAATAACTATATTTGCTCCAATATCGGAACAAGTGCCCATAGTTCAATGGATAGAATTGCAGATTCCGGTTCTGCTGATGGGGGTTCGAATCCCTCTGGGCACACAAGCCCCGGATTAATTCCGGGGCCTTTTTTGCCTCAATATTCCTTTATTCCCTACTTCAGCTCCTTTATTTTAATACTTCTAAAGTAAACTTCATCACCATGATCCTGCAAAAGAATCTTGCCTTTTGCGACAGTTCCAAAGCCCTGGACTGCTTTAAACTTGCTTCGGGAAATGTTTTCCATAAAATCTGCAGAACCCCGCTGATACTCCAGAACCCTGATGCCGTTTAACCAGTGCTCCACTTTATTATCTGGATAAACTCTGATCATACCCTGATTCCATTCACCAACCTTTTTTAAAGAATATGGAATCTTTTGTGAAGGCATGATATCATACAATGATGCCTGAGTCCGGTTACCTTTAATCCCAAGTTTTGCATCAGGATGATTTTCATCATCCAGAATCTGATATTCCAGTCCCAGAACTGAGCCACCCAAATTACTAACAAAATATTTCAGTCCGCTGTTTGCAGACTTTGTTAGTTTAAAATCAAACTTCAATTCATACGCCGAGTATTCCTTCTCAGTCACAATATCCCCTCCCTTAGCCTTCTCACCAGGTATATCTTTCTGAACACTTAAAATCCCATCCTGAATTTGCCAGCCTTCAGCAGGAAATGCAGCACCATTTGCCGCGGTCCAACCTTTTTTAGTCCTTCCATCCCATAGTAAACGATAGCCCTGCTTTTTCTCAAGTGCAGACAGATCGTTACTGACCATATTCACTACAAAAATATCTTCGGGAGCTGAAGGCTTGAGGTTTTCGGTTTGAATACGAATATTTCTCCATCGTATCTGACGACCCTGAGGTTCAGAGGAAGGAATCCCATGAACCTGCATAGCAATAAATCCTTTACCTGTCATATCATCAATAAGGTGAGAAACCGGTATCCCGTTTACCCAGGTACGGATGGTATTTCCTATACATTCAATGCGATACTTATTCCAATCATTAATTTTATAGGCTGTTTTAGCTGCAGGATTCAATTCCAGGTTATACAACCAACCTCTCCTGCCCTCATCATAAACGCCACCACTCCAAGCTCTTGCAGAGGGATCAATCTCCATCTGATAACCATGCACTCTTCCATTCTGATATTCAGACTTACTCAGGCTTCTGAACTGAATTCCTGAATTCATCAATGGATGTGCCAGCAACTCTACTTCAAGTATGAAATCGCCATACTCTTTTTCGGTTGCCAGGAAGGAGTTAGGTGTATCAGATACCGTAGTTCCAATAATCTCATCTCCTTTGGCTTCGTAGATGGCTTTCCCGCCAAGCAGCTTCCAGCCGCTAAGATCTTTTCCATTATAAAGGTTCAGCCAGCCTGAATTAGATCGCTGAGCGAATACGTTCACTGAAACAAGCAGGAACAAAAAGGTAATTAACTTCGAATTCATAGAATTATTTTTATTAAATGTACAAATTCCTGCCAATCAACCTAAGCAAGACATTAATATAACCTGTGTTCGATATAAAGAAGGGTAAAAAAATACGGTTATAATTGGTCAGATAAGGCTCTGGAGCCACAATTATTAGATTTTGGAAAGCAATACCTGTGTGTTATAGGCTGATTCAGCCCTTTCCTACGGAGTATTTCCGGCAAGAAATCGCGTTCTATTTCAAATTACCAACAGCCGGAAGCTACCTCCTCCGGCAAGGTTTATTTTACCCGGAGCTGTATTTCATTGGGATGGGCAGCCCGGCAAAAGGACCATTTGCCATTTGATATAAACCCGGGTGGCAGCTGTAGCTTTTTTGCTTAATGAGTTTCATGATAAAGTTTAAATATGCTGCAAAAAACTACGGCAGAACACGGGAAGGCACGACCAAAGAGGAACAGCCCCTGCTTTCTAAAAATAGAAAATTATGCAATCTAAAATAGCCCAGCAAGATTTTATATCGAACACACGTTAATATATACCCTCAGGGTCAGCTTCCTGATAATTACCTTTATAGATTCTTCCAAAAATAGCTTACTTTCAGTCCGAAAAAATACCTCAAATGAAACGACTCTATTTTGCTTTTACACTATTAATTATGTGCTCCTGCGGTGTTTCCAGAGAGCAGGCTACTACAGCTCAAAAATCTACTTCCAATGAATTAAAGATAATGAGTTATAATATACATATCGGTAATCCCCCATCAAAACCGGGTCTTATTGATATGGAAGCAATTATCAACGCAATTAAAACTGAAGATCCTGATCTGATAGCTTTGCAGGAAGTGGATGTTAACACTGCCCGCTCAGGAAAGATAAATCAGGCAGATATCATTGCAAGGAAGCTCGGAATGAACTTCTTCTTCGCAAAAGCAATCGACCACGATGGCGGCGATTACGGGGTCGCTTTACTATCTAAATTTCCAATTAGCGAAACAAAAATCCATCGTTTAACTACGGTGGCAGGTAGCGGCGGCGAACCAAGGGTAATAGCCACTGCAAGAATCCAGTTAAAAAGCGGGAAATATATTCGTTTTGGCGCCACCCATCTCGATCATTTGAAGAATCCTGTAAACAGAGAAGCTCAGATTGAGGAGATCAACAAAATAGGAGCTGAAGAAAAGCTCCCATTCATTATCGCAGGCGATCTGAATGCAGTGACTGAGTCGACCGTGATACAAAAACTTGATCAGGTATTCATGCGAACCTGCAGCACCTGCGATCCTACCTTTCCGGTGGTAACACCCAACAGAACCATTGATTTCAT
>JBAZCD010000102.1:0-8086 GCA_041671205.1 Pedobacter sp. | reverse complement strand
AAACAGAGCAAGTGTAGATTACACCTTCAGGGAAACTACAAACCATATCTCTCAATTTACATATGGCGGCGGGCAGGTTTCAGGTCCTTCTTCAAATCAGGAAATTCTGGACAGGTTCGGAGTAATTGATATGGAATCCTTATTCACATACGATAACAGGTTTGGCAAACATGGGCTGAAAGGCCTCGCGGGAGCATCAACCAGAACCGAGGATATATATTCTACCATGGCCTATCGCTTAGGCTTTCCTTCAAATGACCTGACTGCTATCAGCGCCGGCAGTACAGCCGGATTGTTAAATTCAGGTACAGACAGAAGAGCAACCCTCGGATCTTACTTTGCCAGAGTAAACTATGACTATGATGGCAAATATATGTTCGAAGCCAATATTCGAAGAGACGGTTCCTCAAAATTTGCCCGGGGAAATCGCTGGGGTTGGTTCCCTTCTTTTTCGGCAGGCTGGGTGATGAGCGACGAGAGTTTCATGAAAGATATAAACTGGCTGAATTTCCTCAAACTTAGAGCTTCCTGGGGTCAGCTGGGTAATCACAGGATCGCCGACTATATGTATCTGCCTTTGATCACTTTAGGTCAGAACTATACTTTTGGAGGTGCCAGTGCTACAGGTGCAGCACAGACGAGTGCTAATAATCCTGATATTACCTGGGAAACAACCACAGAGAAAAATATTGGTGTTGACCTTAAACTGTTACAGAACAGGATCTCAGTTAGTATTGATGCCTATGACAGATATACTGATGATATTCTGACTGTTGTCCCTGTATCAGGAACATTCGGTCTGCCAGCACCAACTGTAAATTACGGTGCTATGAGCAATAAAGGTATCGAAACTGAAATGAGATATTCAAAAATGAAAGGTGAATTCCAATTCGATGTCTCGCTGAATGGTTCTTATAATAAAAATAATGTAGAAAAGTATTTCAGCAGGGATATCTTCGATGTTGCCGGTGAAGGTGGTGCAATTGTAAGAGAAAAAGGTACTCCATGGAATTCTTATATAGGATATGAGTGGATCGGATATTTCCAGAGCGATGCAGAAGCAAAGACAGGGGCAGTTCACAATCCGAATGTCGGTGCGGGAGACCTGAAATTCAAGGATCAGAACGGTGATGGTAAAATTGACGGAAGTGATCGGGTGGTTCTTGGAAATACTGTCCCAAAATTCACTTATGGAATGAACCTTGGATTCAGATATAAAGGATTTGATTTCTCAACCTTCTTCCACGGTGCTGAAGATGTTTCCAGATACCTGAGGGTTCGCGGATACATGCCGTTCATGCGTAATGGAAAAGCATTAAGCATGCACCTTGACCGGATGATCGTACAAAACGGAGTTGTGGTAAAACAAGGATATTTCCCTAAAACACAACTGGAAGGCGGAGCCGGAGGAAAAAATGTTGTTGCCAGTGGATTTTCAATACATGATGCATCTTATCTGAGAATGAAAAATATTCAGCTAGGATATACTTTACCGTCTTCTTTGACAAAAAAGGCATTTATGTCTCGTGCCAGAATTTATGTGAGTGGTGAAAACCTGGTTACTTTCACGAAGTTCCCTGATGGATATGATCCGGAAGCAAATAATACTGCATTCCACGGACACATATTCGGGGGTGCCGCAGGCTGGAGCTATCCTCAGGTAAAGTTCTACACTGTCGGTCTTAATGTAAACTTCTGATCTCTTGGAACAACATTATTAAATAATTAGTACTAGAAAATTAAACAGATGAAAAAATTTAAATATATATTTTTAGTGATATTTCTCAGTCTGGGAATAACTTCCTGTACTGAAAAATTTCTGGACGCCGTACCTAATGATCAATTAAGCGGAGCTACTTTCTGGAAGACAGAAAGTGATGTCAATATGGCCCTTGCAGGTGCTTATCGCGGATGGGATAATGGTATGGATGTGGTTATGCGAGATGCGATGACTGACAATGACTATAGCTGGTTAACCGTTACAGGTTACCAGCAGGTTGGAAACGGAACTGTAAACCCGCAAAACGTTACCATTGGAAATGGTGGCAGGGTATTCAGTTATGCCCAGATCCGCAAATACAATTCGTTCCTGGAAAATATTGAAGGAATGACTTTGGATGCTTCATTGAAGGACAAACTAAAATCAGAAGTTCGGTTTTTAAGGGCTTATGATTACTTCCTGAAAGCCATGTTCTTCGGAGACATGCCTCTGATCACAAAAACAACAGCTTCCTCAGACCTACCGGCCCGTACTCCGGTTGCGCAAATCTATGCGTTCATTCTGGATGAACTCGACAAGATCAGCAAGATCCTTCCTGTTCAAAATAACATTACGGCTAAAGGTCATGTAACAAGGGGATCAGCATTGGCATTAAAGGCCAGATTAGAACTCTATATGGGTAAATATGCCGATGCGATGGCATCTTCCAAAGCTGTAATCGATATGGGTGTTTATGAGCTGTATCCAAATTATGAACAGTTATTCTATCGTCAGAATAAAGGAAATAATAAGGAAGCGATCGCAGAGATCCAGCATATTCAAAATGATTATTCCACATCAATCCCATGGCAGAGACTACCTGCCTGGAAGGGCGGATATTCAGAAAATGCCGTTTCCAGAAGTATTGTGGATGAATATGAGACTATCAACGGATTGAAAATATCTCAGGATCCGGCTTATGACCCAAATAAGCCATTTGCAAACCGCGACCCAAGACTGGCTATGTCTATTGCTTATCCGGGTTCTAACTGGTTCGGCAGAATTTATACTGCATTGGATCCGCAATTCGGGGGAAGTTCAAATCCCGATTATTACCTGAATGACGGTTCAAAAGCAGCGCAAATGTCTAAAAAGTACCTGGACGCAGGAATTCAGAATGCTGAACGTCAGAATTTCGATGCGCCCATCATGGTCATCAGATTAGCTGAAATGTATTTAACTTATGCTGAAGCAGCTATGGAAAGCGGTCAGAACCTGGTTCTCGGATTGGAGTATTTAAACAAAGTAAGGACTCGTGCAGGACAAATCAGCGCCACTGTATTGACCCGTGAACTGGTTCGCCGCGAAAGAAGAGTTGAACTGGCATTTGAAGGTTTGAGATATTTTGACATCAAACGCTGGGATCTTGGCCCTACGGTAATGAACGGTCCTTTTTACGGAAGCCGCCTGGGTACGGTAAATCAAACTACTGGTGATGTTACCTGGGGAACCGGATATATCCTCGTTGAGAACAGAACATTCTATCCTCAAAGAAAATATCTCCTGCCAATACCTCAATCAGAAATTGACGTAAACAAGAACATGATTCAGAACGCAGGTTATTAATACATTAAAGGTATAAACCCAGGTTTAATTATATAACACGAATTCACCCTATTAGAAAATAGTATTATAAATATGAATGAAAGTAACAGGATAATGAAGTCAGGTAAGATAGATTTGATAAACTGTACTTCAGGACAAGACCTAATAGATGATGGTTTGGCTTACAAAAAAGTAAGACAAACCATCATCTATCAGGTCATCCTGTACTAATCTTCATTCAGAAAACAGAACTATATAAATTTAAAAACAAAATGGAAAGATCAACCTTTTTAAAATCCTTAGCGGGAGTGGGAGCCACCACAATCGGACTGGGGTCTCTGAGTTCATTCAAATTGGACATTAGTACCGTCGATCCGGATGTAATGCCCTCTCATATTACAGGTCTGGCACCTGATTTTACCAAGATCAGAGATGATTTTCCCCGTGTTAAACAGGAAATCTATATGGATAATGCATCCACTCATCCCATCAATATCTATACAGCGGCAGCTTTGCACCGCTATGCCGAGTGGGCAAAAAATGAGGTTGGAGAGCCCTGGTGGCCGGTATGGTCAGATTCACGCGAAGAGTGTAAAAAAAGTTTTGCTAAACTGATCAATGCCGATGCCGATGAAATTGCCTTCGCCAGAAGTACCGTCACAGCTGAAAATGATATCCTTAACGGGATGGATTTTAAAGGTGGAAATGTCGTGACTACTGACCTCCATTATACTGCCAGCCTTTATAGTTACAAAATGCGTGAGCAGCGCGATGGCCTTAAGCTTAAGATCATTAAACATAATGACTGGCAGTTTGATGTCAAGGATTTCGAAAAAGTGGTAGATAAGAATACTAAACTGGTTTCCATTACCCTGGTTTCCAATGTGAATGGTTTTGTTGTGAAAGATGTCAAGGCTATCAGTGACCTTGCCCATGCCAATGGAGCAGTACTATACGTAGATTTTATTCAGGGTGTCGGTGCGGTTCCTGTAGATGTTAAGGCAATGGGAATTGATATTGCTGCCTGCTCTACCTTTAAATGGCTTCAGGGCAGTAAGGGATTTGGCTTTCTGTATGTTCGTAAAGATCTGCAGGACACAGTGGTGCGAACCACTCACCATGATGGCGGAGTAAGTTTTAACTATGCACCCTGGACTGATAAACCTAATCCGGCGCTGAATGATATCAATTTTACTCCAAGAACCGGCGCCGGGATCTATGAAGTGAGTTATCCATCATACGAAGGGGTTTCATGTGCCATAGCATCTCTTAAATATATCCATGAATTGGGAGTACCTAATATTCGTAATCATGTCCGCACCCTGACTGGTCGTTTGGCTAAGGAAATGCCAAGAATAGGATATCAGTCTATTACACCTGCCGGAAATGAAAGTCCGATTATATCATTTATAGCGAAGGATCCTGATGAAACGATGCGCAAACTGCGTGCAGCCAAGATCCATGTGGCCATGCGTTTCGGAAACAAACTAAGAATTTCCCCATCGATCTATAACAATCAGGCGGATATTGACAAACTGCTCAATACGCTTTCGTAATTAATACAATTTAAGGAGGATAATGTGAAATTATCCTCCTTAAATTCTTTGGAAGATCCCTCCTAAAGCAAATAAATTACGGGGCCAGATCCATACAAGTTCAATTATAGTCCTTTTCAGAATAAGTCATGAAAAATATTGACAGGCGAAAATTTATATCCGGACTGGCAATTGCGGGAGCCGGTTTAGCCTCAATGAATCCGCTGCAGGTATTGGGCGGGAATCTGGCACAAAAAATTACCAGAATTGGAATCATAGGGCTTGACACCTCTCAGGTGACTATGATCATCAGTCATATCAACAATATACCCGGTCCCGGTTACGATGTTGTTCAACCTGAATGGGACAGTAATTTCGAAGGATTTAAAGTAACAGCTGCCTACCCTTACGGAAGCCGAAAAATCGAATCAAGTATTAAACAAATCCCCACTTACGTTGAAAAAATGAAGGAGAACGGGATTGAACTCGTTGACTCGATCAGGGATCTTCTAACTAAGGTGGATGCAGTCATGCTAATGACTTTTGACGGACATCCCCGTCTGGAACAGGCTCTTCAGGTTATCAAAGCCGGCAAACCCCTTTTTATCAATAAACCGGTTGCTGCCTCCCTGAAGGATGTTATTGCCATTTTCGATGCTGCAAAAAAATATAATTGTCCCATATTTTCCTCTTCACCCACACGATATTTAAAAGGTGCTCAATCTGCCCGGAATGGAGAGATTGGCGATGTTATGGGGGCTGATTCCTATAGCGGATGCCCGCTTGAACCTTCACACCCCGATTTTTACTGGTACGGAATTCATGGAATTGAAATCCTGTTTACCATAATGGGCAAAGACTGCCATACTGTACAGCGTAAACACACTCCAAATACAGATCATGTGGTCGGAACCTGGGATAATGACCGGATCGGAACCTACAGGGGAATTCGAAAAGGGAAAGTCACCCACAGCGGAATTGCCTATGGCTTGAAAGAGATCCAGCCTGCCGGTTCATTTAATGATGTTGGGCACAGGCCTCTGGTGATCGATATGCTCAAATTTTTTAAAACCGGAATTTCACCGGTCAGTCCCGAAGAAACTCTGGCTATCCATGTATTTATGGAAGCGGCTGATGAAAGTAAAAGACAGGGCGGAACACCTGTAAGCATGCAGTCTGTATTAGCGAAAGCAAAATCATAATTATCTGATTTAAAGCTGTTTGATCTGATAAAAAATTGATCAAGCATATTTCTATTATCTATTAATTCGAATAATCCGATGAAACAAAAAATCTTATTCCTGAGTTTTGTTATTGTATTCAACCTGTTCATTACATCCTGTAAAAATGATGCAATTGAAGTAACCGTTTCTGAAGGCACTAACATGGCAGTTGCATTGTCTCCCGACAATTCAACACTTGCGATGGCCCTTCAAGGCACAATATGGATCATTCCGGTTGAAGGCGGTAAAGCAAAAAGTATAACAGATGAAATGGGAGATTCCCAGGAACCTGCATGGTCACCTGATGGTGAAAAACTTGTATTTCATTCTTACAGAGACGGCACCTATCATATCTGGACAATCAATAAGGATGGTTCAGACCTAACTCAGATAAGCTCAGGAATATCAGATAACAGGGAACCGGATTGGGCGCCCGATGGCAAATCGATCGTATTTTCCTCAGACAGGAGCGGAAATTACGACATCTGGCAAATTGATCTTCAGAGCAAAGAACTGAAGCAGCTCACATTTGATCAGGCAAATGATTCAAATCCTGCATTTTCAAACAAAGGAACCAGGATCGCTTTTGTTTCACAAAGAACGGAGTCAGGCATCTATATCCTTGAAAATGGAGTGGAAAAACTGGCCGTACCAGAATCCATGCGCATTGCAGCACCTTCCTGGAATGCTGATGATACCCGGCTTAGTTATGTTGCTTTTACCGGAAAATCAATGCTATTTGACGATAAGAACACGAGTTATATCTATCTGGCCAACTTAAGTGATGGAACTACTGAACAAATTTCAAGCGGTGATGAAGACCTGTTTCCTTTCCGGATAAACTGGACCAGTGAGAATAAACTCATTTATACTGCTGATGGAATGATCAGAAAAAGGATCATCGGGCAATCCGACATTAAAACAATTCCTTTTGAAGCCACCTTTACCCTGAACCGTAAGCCTTACGAAAAGAAAAAATATGACTTTGACAATACCAGCGATCATAAAGCATTAGGAATAGCCGGTCCGGTGGTATCTGATGACGGAAAGAAAATCGCCTTTGCAGCCAAAGGCGATATCTTTATCCAGGAGATCAATGGCAGGCTCACCCAGCTAACCGATGATTCTTATGTAGATCTTGAACCAGACTGGTCACCGGATGGTAATACCCTGGCCTATATTTCTGACCGTGGAGGCATTATGAATGTTTGGTTACATGATCTTAAAACCAACCAAAGCCGCCTGCTTTCCAGGCAAATCATTGAAGATACATCCTTCCCTACATGGTCACCTGATGGTAAACAAATTGCATATTATACCCAGAACTACATGAAGAAATGGGGCTATGGCATCCTGCATATTGCTGATGTGGCCAGCGGAGAAGTTAAGGTTGCGAATAAAACGGTTTGGGTACCAAGCAAGCCTTCCTGGTCACCGGATGGTAAGACAGTAGCCATGATGGCCTTAAAAGCTCAGTCCACCCGTTTCCGGGAAGGCTTTAATAACTTTATGCTCGTATCACTTGAGAAGGATACCGCAACCCTGGTTTCCCCGAATTCGGGCAAACCACTTGGTATGCGTGTCCAGAATGGCCCGGCCTGGTCGCCCGATGGAAAAACCATGGCTTATACCAAAGATGGTACGCTATGGACTATTCCGGTAAATATCAAGGGTGAAATTTCTGGTAAAGAGAGAAAACTAACTGATGAACTTGCTGATTATCTGAGCTGGACCGGAGATTCAAAAACAATTGTCTATATCGCAACTGATAAATTAAAGCAGATTGATGTAACAAGTGGGAAAATTAAGGAAATAACTATTGACCTTAAATGGAAAGCCGAACTCCCTACTGAAGAGTATATTATTCATGCAGGCAAAGTATTCAATGGTAAGGACAGTACGTATAAGGAAAACATGGATATCTATGTAAAGGGACACCGGATCAGGGATATCAAGCCGCATCAGTATCACCAGCCGGGTATTAAAATTGTGGATGCCTCAGATAAGGTTGTCATGCCGGGTCT
>JBAZCD010000101.1:0-8117 GCA_041671205.1 Pedobacter sp. | reverse complement strand
AGGCGAAAGAGAATGTTAAGGTTGAAGATGCTACCCAAACCTATGCAACCATTACCCTGCAGAACTTCTTCAGGATGTACCATAAATTATGTGGTATGTCCGGAACGGCTGTAACAGAAGCCGGCGAGTTATGGCAGATCTATAAACTGGATGTGGTTGAGATCCCGACCAATGTAACCGCTCAGCGTAAAGATCATGAGGATATGGTTTACCGTACCGTTCGCGAAAAATACAATGCGGTTGCGGATGAAATTACTAAACTGACACAAGCCGGTCGTCCGGTTCTGGTTGGTACTACCTCGGTTGAGATCTCCGAATTGCTGAGCCGGATGCTTAAGTTAAGAGGAATCAAACACAATGTACTGAACGCGAAACTGCACCAGAAGGAAGCGGATATCGTTGCAGAAGCCGGTCAGGCGGGAACAGTAACCATCGCAACCAATATGGCTGGCCGTGGTACGGATATCAAGCTTGGCCCAGGTGTTAAAGATGCCGGTGGTTTAGCGATTGTTGGTACCGAACGCCATGAGTCGCGTCGTGTTGACAGGCAGTTACGTGGTCGTGCTGGTCGCCAGGGTGATCCGGGTTCCAGCCAGTTCTTCGTATCACTGGAAGATAACCTGATGCGTTTATTTGGTTCTGAGCGGATATCCAACATCATGGTCAGAATGGGAATCGAAGAAGGCGAGGTTATTCAGCATTCGATGATCACCAAATCCATTGAGCGTGCTCAGCGTAAAGTAGAGGAAAATAACTTTGGGGTGCGTAAGCGCTTGCTGGAATATGATGATGTGATGAACTCACAGCGTTCCGTGATCTATGCGAAGCGTAAAAATGCATTATTCGGAGAGCGTCTTGATGTTGATCTGAACAATACCATTTTCGATGTAGTTGAAGATATTGTATCCGAATACAAAGATCAGGGTAATTACGAGGGCTTCCTGATGGAGGTGATCCGTATATTCTCTGTGGATCCTGAACTTACCGAAAAGGAATTTTCAGAGCGCAATATTCATAATCTTACCGACTTTATTTTTGAAAAGATAAACGGTTTCTATCACCGTAAACTTGAGGCAATTGCTCATCAGACCCTTCCGGTTTTAAAAGATGTACTGAGAGAGCGCGGCAATCATATCGAGAATATTGTGGTACCATTTTCTGACGGAATGCGTTCGGTTCAGGTGGCAACAAACCTTAGAAAAGCTGTTGAAAGTAATGGTTACGAGGTATTCAAGGCCTTTGAAAAGAGCGTTGTATTGGCGCTTATTGATGATGCATGGAAGGAGCACCTTCGTGAGATGGATGAGTTAAAGCAGTCTGTACAGAATGCTGTTTATGAGCAGAAGGATCCTTTGATCGTGTACAAAATGGAAGCATTTAACATGTTCAAACAAATGCTCGCTACTGTAAATAAGGATATTGTCAGTTTCCTGTTTAAAGGAAATATTCCGTCACAGGATCCGGAACAGGTTCGTGAGGCCCGTCCTCAGCCGCGTCAGGACCTGAGTAAACTAAGGGTTTCAAAACCTGAACTTGGCCAGACTTCAGGTGGTATGCCTGTCGACGATACCAGAGAACTGCAAAAGACTCAGCCGATCCGTGTAGAGAACAAGATCGGGAGAAATGACCCATGCCCTTGCGGAAGCGGTAAAAAATATAAGAACTGTCATGGTGTAGGAGCCGATTAAAATAATGCATTGGAAAAGCCTCATCGGATTTATTCTTATCATGTGTTTTCAACAGCTTGCTGCCCAGGAAAAGGGTAAAGTGCTGGTCACAAAAGATCCGCAGATAGATAGTTTGATTGCCCGACGTCTGGAATTGAACCGGGCAGGTGTTTCCGGTAAAAATGTTACTGTTTCCGGTTTCAGGATACAGATATTTTCGGGTTTAGATCGTCAGGTGACTTATGCTGAGCAGGCAAAATTTAAATCCCGGTATCCCGGTATTGGCAGTTATATCAGTTATACCCAGCCAAATTACAGGTTGAGAGTCGGCGATTTTCGAACCCGGCTGGAAGCTGAAAAACTGATGAATGAACTAAAGAAATACTATACGTCCATGTTCATTTTTTCTGAAATGATAATTCTTAAGTAATGTTAAAAGATAAGATCACCCTACTAGCACAAGAGATCCACAGTAATGTGGTTGAGAACCGCCGGCATTTACATGCTAATCCGGAACTTTCCTTCCATGAATATCAGACATCAGCATATGTAGCGCAGAAGCTGGATGAACTTGGAATTGAGTATCAGAAGATGGCGAATACCGGCTTGGTTGCCATGATCAAAGGAGAAAAACCTTCTGATGGGGTTATTGCCCTTCGTGCCGATATGGATGCATTGCCTATCATCGAAGCGAATGATGTAGCCTACAAATCAAAAAATCCGGGCGTGATGCACGCTTGCGGACATGATGCGCATACGTCTTCATTGCTGGGAACAGCAAAAATCCTTACTGAACTAAAAAAGGAGTTCGGGGGAACGGTAAAGCTGATCTTTCAGCCTGCTGAAGAAAAATTGCCGGGCGGTGCGAGTATGATGATCAAGGAAGGTGTTCTTGAAAATCCGAAACCTGATGCGGTGATTGGTCAGCATGTAATGCCACTGATCGAGGCAGGTCAGGTAGGTTTCCGTTCAGGCAAATACATGGCTTCAACCGATGAGATCTATGTTACTGTACACGGAAAAGGCGGCCATGGGGCTCAGCCTCAGCAAAATATTGACCCTGTTTTAATTACCTCACATATTATTGTTGCCCTGCAGCAAATTATAAGTCGCGTGGCCGATCCCAAAATACCCTCTGTATTGTCGTTCGGTAAAGTGATTGCCAATGGCGCTACGAATGTGATTCCGAATGAGGTTTATCTGGAAGGGACTTTCCGCACGATGGATGAAGACTGGAGGGCCAGAGCTCATGAGAAAATGAAAAAAATGGCCGAAGGTATTGCCGGGGCCATGGGAGGAAGCTGTGATTTTAATATTGTCCGCGGATATCCGTTTCTCATCAATGAAGAAAAGCTGACAGCGGATGTTCGTGCCTCTGCCGAAGACTATTTAGGAAAAGAAAACGTTCTGGATCTGGATATCTGGATGGCGGCAGAAGATTTTGCCTACTATTCTCAGGTTTCTGATGCCTGTTTCTACAGACTGGGTACCGGTAACAGGGAGCGCGGAATTACCTCTTCTGTACATACCCCAACATTTGATGTGGATGAAGAATCACTCAAATTAAGTACCGGTCTGATGGCATACATCGCCCTGAAGCAATTGGGTAACTAATACCCCCGTATCTCCCGGGCTTGTATATGATTTTTTGAAATTACTATGAAGAGAATATATTTATTGCTGAGCCTGTTGACCGTGTGCAGTTTGGGTATCGCTCAGAAAATTCCACGCTTTAATCCTGATACGGTACTTACTGTTACAATCGACTCGGCCATTACGATCACTTCAACACGTCTGACTGCCGAGACATTCATTAATGAGATCATTAATGACACCAGTTTTTACGCAGCCTTTCGTAACATGAAGAAATACAGCTTCATGGCCGAGAATCGAATTTTTACCTACGACAAAGGGAATGAGGTTGAAGGTAAAATCTATCGTAAGATCTATCATAACAATAGCGGCCCTTACAAAATGGAATTTTTGGAGAAAAAGGATGAGGGTAAGGTCTACAAACGAAATGGTAAATATTCATTGTATACCGTAGAGATGTTCGATTATATCTTTATGAATGCCTATAATTCAGATTTTGTTCCTTCTGCACCAATCACCGGGGCAAAAGGGGAAAGCAATGAATCGTACAAAGACAAACTGAAGACCCTGATATTCAGTCCGGGGAGACCAATCAGGGGCGTGCCATTTATTGGGAACAAGACCCAGATCTTTACCCCGAATATGAGGCAGTATTACGATTATACTTTTTACAGAGGCACCTATCTCGATTCAATTCCGGTGTATCGTTTTAAGATTGCTCTGAAACCCGATTTGTCTGGCTGGACTGAAGATGGCATGATGATCAAGGAGCTGGTTACAATTTTTGATATGCGTAATTTTCAGATCCTTGGGCGCTATGTGGATATGAAATATGATAACCTCGCTTTTGACTTTGATGTTCAGATGAATATTGAGCTGGGATATTTCGGGGAGGATAAGATCTTATTGCCAACCAAGGTTACCTACCAGGGTAACTGGGATATACCATTTAAAAGGGAAGAGCGGGCCAGTTTTTTGATCCTGCATAAGGGATATAAGTAATTTGCAAATGAGCTAATGAGAAAATTAGCAAGTGGGTATTTTGTCAACCGGATTATCGGTATGTATCCGGATTTTTGTTATCTCCTTCAGTAGAGAACAGGGCGAACAATAAAACCTTAAATTTATCTTTCATTCCGGATGATAAATACTTTCACTATTTTTAAATCCCAGTAATAAAAAATTGATTCCAAAAGACACCGTCGACAAAATCATTGAAACATCCCGTATAGAGGATGTTGTAGGAGATTTTGTGTCATTAAAGCGGCGCGGAACCAGTATGATTGGCCTTTGTCCCTTTCATAATGAGAAAACCCCTTCATTCCATGTTTCGGTAGGCAAAGGGATCTTCAAATGTTTTGGATGCGGTAAAGGAGGTGATTCTGTTCGCTTTATCATGGAGCATGAGAAAGCTACCTACCCGGAGGCATTACGTTACCTGGCCAATAAATACAGTATTGAAATTGAGGAGGTGGAAAATACCCCTGAGGAGCAGGCGGTTAATGACAGGCGTGAAAGCTTGTATATCGTTTCTGCCTGGGCGGCGAAGTTTTTTCAGCAGCAGATGCTTGAGACTGATGAAGGCAAAAGTATCGGACTCAGTTATTTTAAGGAGCGCGGTTTCAGGGATGATATTATTAAGAAGTTCGAACTGGGATATTCTCCGGATGTCTGGGATGCATTGACACAAAATGCCATTTCTGAAGGTTATAATATTCAATTTCTTGAAGATACAGGTTTGACCATCCGCAAGGAAAATGAGAAGTTTTATGACCGTTTCCGAGGACGCGTGATGTTCCCGATCCATAGTTTTACCGGGAGGGTCATTGGTTTTGGAGGCCGTACCCTAAAAACGGATAAAGCTGTTCCAAAATACGTCAATTCTCCTGAGAGTGATATTTATCATAAATCGAATGTGCTTTATGGTTTGTTCTTTGCAAAGAAATCCATGCGCGATGAGGATAATTGTTATCTGGTGGAGGGTTATGCAGATGTGCTTTCTGTGCATCAGGCTGGGATCGAAAATGTGGTCGCTTCTTCTGGGACTTCATTAACGATTGAGCAGATCAGGATGATTGGCAGGTTTACCAAAAATATCACCATACTTTACGATGGTGATGAGGCGGGAATCAAAGCATCATTAAGGGGCCTGGATATGATCCTGGAAGAGGGATTGAATGTAAAGATTGTTCTTTTCCCCGATGGGGATGACCCCGATTCTTATGTGCAGAAGTTTGGAAGTGCTGCATTTAGAGGCCATATAGAAGGGAATAAAAAGGATTTTATACTATTTAAAACCAGTATTCTTTTAAAGGATGCGGGAAATGATCCAATCAAGAGAGCAGGAATAATCAGAGAGGTTGTGGAGAGTATTGCCAAAATATCTGATGAGATTAAGAAATCAAACTTTATACGTGAATGTAGTTCTCTTCTTCAAATTGAAGAGCGTGCGCTTATTCATGAACTAAATAAAATTACGAGATCAACAAAAGCTAAGAAAGAAATATATACTCCACCAGCTGAAATTTCAGATACAACTATTAGTACAGAGGATATTTCAGACATCAGGGGACTAATAGATACAGATGAGGCGCAGGAGAAAGAGATTGTTCGCCTGCTGCTGAACTACGGGCACGAGCTGGTTCATTGGGATGATATTACCGACACTTATATAGCACCTTATATCATTTCCAATCTGGCCGATGTTACATTTGAGCATCCCCTATGTATCCAGATCATTGAAGAATACAAGAAGCAGCTTGAGAATGGAGAACTTCCTTCAGAGCAGGATTTTATAAAAAATTCTGACCATCAGATAGCAGATTTAGCCATAGCTATGGTTTCATCACCCTATATCCTGAGTGAAAACTGGTATGCGAAAAGAAAGATCTACGTTAGAAATGAAAGTGAAAATCTAAGGTCGACCATTCTTGGAGGGATATTCCATTTAAAGAAACGTAAGGTCGACAGGATTCTCAGAAAAATTCGTGATGAGATTCAGGCTGAGCTGGATGCTGATAATCAGGCTATTCTGATGCGCCGTTATTTACAGGTTAAGGAGGTTGAAAAGGGGATTTCCATTTTTCTGGGCTCAGTTATTGTAAAGTAATGGCCCGGCATAATACCTTCGGAACTCATGGTGAATTACTTGCAAAAAAGTATTTTGAAGAACAGGGATATGAAATACTGGAGGGAAACTGGACCTTTAAAAAGGCGGAAATAGACCTGATCCTGTATAAGGATTCAACGATTATTTTTGCTGAAGTCAAAACCCGGAAGAATAATACCTTTGCAGAGCCTGAGGATTTTGTAGGGCAGGAAAAGCAAAAACTCATAGCTATGGCCGCCGGGGAGTACATTCATCTGATGGATCATCGGGGTGAAGTGCGGTTTGATATAATTTCGATCTTGTTTGATAAATTTGGGAATCCAATGATCAGACATATAGAAGATGCATTCTGGCCCTGAGATTCTGAATTTATTATTATTAATATAGAACCATGCGATTTAAATTAATTTTCCTCTCACTCTGCAGTATTTTCTTCTTTGTTCATTGTTCGAATGAGCCGAAACAAAGTGATACATCCTCTACCTCCACCTGGATCAGACCTGAGGCCGGCACTTCGGTCAACCTGGGAGATACGGTAAGTCTGGAGCTGAAACTGACTGATAAGGTCGATTCTGTAGTCTATTTTGCCGATGGTGTTAAGCTTAAAAAGGCCGCTGATAATAAGGCCGTAAACGTAGCTACCGGAGAGTTTCCGCTTGGAATAAAGGCAATAACTGCTAAAATTTACAGGGGAAAATCAGAACCTGAAGAGATTAGTACCAATATTGTAGTTAAATCAACTCTGATTCCTCAGAAGTTTATTTACACTGTACAGCAGGTGTTTAAGCACGATACCAGCTCCTATACCCAGGGCCTGGAATTTCACAATGGATATTTATATGAAAGCGATGGGCTGACAGGTGAATCCAGCATACGGAAAACAGACCCCGCTACTGGCAAAGTTCTGCAAATAACAAAAGTTAGAGATGAGCTGTTTGCTGAAGGTATCACGATTGTCGGAGATAAAATCCTGATGCTGACCTATCAGAATAATATTAGTCTGGAGTATGATCTCAATTCCCTGAAACTGCTTCGTGAATTCCCTGGTCAGTATCAGAGAGAAGGCTGGGGCTTATGCAATGATGGGAAAGTGATCTATAGCACCGATGGTACTAATACCATTTACATCCTGAATAAGGAGACTTACATGCAGGAAAATTCAATTGAGGTTTATGATCAGAATGGGCCGATGAGGGAGCTTAATGAGCTGGAATTTATCGATGGCCGTATCTTCGCAAATATTTACAACTCTAACCGTATTGTGATGATCAATCCATCTAATGGTCAGGTTACGGGTGAGGTGGATCTTAGCGACTTGTATGCTGATTCAATAAGGCCGATGAAAGATTTCGATGGCTTCGTTCTGAATGGTATTGCCTGGGACAGTAAAGGGAAGCGTTTGTTTGTTACCGGTAAGAAATGGGATAAGTTGTTTCAGATTAAACTGAGTCCGCAGTAGTAATTCTGCCTAGTACGTCATTCCGAAGAAGGCACGACTGAGGAATCTGTTGCCTTTAACACGATTCATCCAGTAATTACCTTCAATCTAAATCAGTACTTTCCTTCGGCAGATTTCTCCGCGCGTCTGGATTTTTGGAAATGGAAAAATATTGCCCACGTGTCGAAATGACGGTGATAGTACCGTCATTCCGAAGAAGGCACGACTGAGGAATCTGTTGCCTTTAACACGATTCATCCAGTAATTACCTTCAATCTAAATCGGTACTTTCCTTCGGCAGATTTCTCCG
>JBAZCD010000100.1:0-8126 GCA_041671205.1 Pedobacter sp. | reverse complement strand
AGAATTATTCTAAATAATTTTTGAAATTCAATTTCTATTTATACTTTTGTCTCAATCTAGAACAAGTCTAAATAAAAATAATAAAATGAAAACGTCAAAATATATCTGTTTACCACTCCTGCTTTTACTTCTTAATTTCTTTGCTGCCGCTATTTCAAAGGCACAAAGTAAAAATGCGGCAATAAAGGGTTTGATCATTACTGCCGACGGAGCAGCAGCCGGATATGTAAATGTGGGATTAAAGGATATGAATAAGAACGCCATTACTGCCGAAGACGGCTCTTTCCAGATCCGGAACATTCTGCCTGGAAATTATATCATTAAAGTCTCCTATGTAGGCCTTCAAAGCCAGGAAAAGGCAATAAGTCTTGCCGAAGGAGAAACTGCAGAGATCAATTTTACCTTAAGCGAAAGTGCAGAGCGCTTAGCGGAAGTGGTTATCATTGCCGGCAGAAGCAATATGCAGGTGCCTGCGATCGGTAAAGCGGGAATTAACCCAATGGATCTTCCCCAAAGCAGCAGTATCGTGAGCAGCCAGGTGATCAGTGATCAGCAGGCATCAAGGCTGAGTGATGTGATGAAGAACGTAAGCGGGGTGGCCATGGGTTCGAGCAGAGGTTCGACATCCGAAAATTTCTTTGCCCGGGGTTATAGCCTGGGAAGTAATAATTATTTTAAGAACGGCTCAAGGTATAATTCAGGTTCCATACCGGAGGTAAGTACCCTCGAGCAGGTAGAGGTATTGAAGGGAAGCGCAGCCATGCTTTACGGCAACGTGAGCGGCGGTGCGATCGTCAATCTGGTCACCAAGCGTCCTGAATTTAAGTATGGCGGTGAAATTTCCATGCGCGGAGGCAGTTATAATTCGTATAAGCCTATCGGCGACGTGTATGGCCCCATCTCTAAGAACCTGGCATTCAGACTGATCGGAACATTTGAAAACAATGAAAGTTTCAGGAATAATGTGAAGTCGGACAAATATTATATTAACCCTTCACTTTTGTATAAGATCGGAAAAACAACCGATATCCTGCTGCAGGGCGATTATATGAAGTATAATCTTACCCCCGATTTCGGGATAGGCTCACTGGATGGAAAGATCCCGACCAATATCTCCAGATCCGCTTATTTCAATACGCCATGGGCCTATAATAAGTCTGATCAGACCAATCTGTCGGCAACGCTTGATCATAAACTGAATGAAAACTGGAAACTGAATGTGATCGGATCTTACCAGTTATTTAACAGGGACTATTATTCAACTGAGCGTATCCAGGCTAATGCTGCGGGCGACTGGAATCGTGTATTAAACCGTATTCGAACAGGGGAAGATTATTATTCAGCCCAGGCAAATCTTTCGGGCATACTTCATACCGGAAAGATCAAACATCAGGTCCTCGTTGGAACCGATGCGGATACTTACCTGAACACCAGTCATACCTTTAATTTAAAAGCGGCCTACGATAAGATCAATCTTCTAGACCCGAATAAATACAATGCCAGGGTGGATATGCCTTTTGCAAAGGATTCGCTGAGAACAGAGGCCCCAACTTACCGTCTTGGTTATTATGCCCAGGACCTGCTGAGCCTTTCTGAGAAGTTTAAAGTGATGGCCGGTCTGAGGTGGTCATATCAGAAAGCTATGGTAGGCAATGTGTATAACCTGATCAATGGAATAAAGACGAAAAGTGCTACTATAGCTAAAGCTGATCAGGCTTTCTCTCCAAAACTAGGGATCGTGTATCAGCCTTTTAAAGCTACAGCCCTGTTTGCCAGCTACTCAAATAACTTTACGGTAAATTCGGGAATAGATGTATTTGACCAGGCCCTGAGTCCTTCTCTTGTGGATCAGTTCGAGCTGGGCCTGAAGAATGATTTTATGAATGGAAAATTAAGCGCAAATGTATCAGTCTATAAGATCATCAATAATAACCTTGCTCAGCAGGCCCAATATTTAAAGGATGGAGTGACTGTTAATACGAATACGAACATTAAGGAATTAACCGGTCAGACCACCAGCGACGGAGCGGAGATTGATCTGACAGGATCGATCATTCGCGGATTATATTTCATGGGCGGATACAGCTATAATTTCATGAGATACACCAAAACCTCCGGATCAAAAGGCAGCTATATTGAAGGCGAGCGTTTGGTCAGCAATCCGGCGCATACCGCTAATGGAAGCCTGTTCTATACCTTCGGTTCAACAAGACTGAGAGGTGTTAAACTGGGAGCCTCTGCCTATTATATCGGCAAACGGAATGCGGGATGGAACAATGCGATAGGTCAAACACAGGTCGGATCGCGTTTGATCCCGATGGAAGGCTTTACCACCTATGATCTGTCATTAGGGTATTCATTGAAAAAACTTTCCATCCTAACCAAGCTTTCCAATATCACCAATGAGCTGAACTACTATGTGCACGAGAATTACAGTGTGAACCCGATCGCTCCGCGTCAGTTCCTGACCACCCTTTCTTATAAGTTTTAATTTTTAAGGAACATCCGATCCGTTCTAATACGTTATGAAACAAAAAAAATCTGAATCCTCCTGGCCTAAAGTGCGCAAATTTCTGAATGATGTTCACTTGTGGATTGGATTAGCCAGTGGAATAATCGTATTGCTGATCTGTTTAAGCGGTACCATTTATGTGTTTAACACAGAGATCAGGGAATTATCAAGCCCTGAACTTTATGATGCAGCACATGATGCGGGAGCTCAGAAACTTTCTGCAGAAGAACTGATCGCAGATGCAGGCCTTGAGACCGGTGGGAAGGTGATCAGTATTAAGATCCCGGCCGATCCTGAAAGAAGCTATGTACTGATTGTCAGGAAGCCGGAAGAAGCTAAACAGGGAGATATACAGGGTGAAAAAGGGCCCGGCCGAGTCGAACAAGCAGGAAAGGGTTCAGGCTCTGAAAGATCCAGGGGAAAAGCTGAAATGGCAGGCCCTGAAAAACCGGGATCATCTTCGCGGGGAATTCAGTACATGGTTGACCCGTATTCCGGAAAGATCCTGGGAAGCAGCGCTGATAAAAACAGGGTAACAGAATTTATGCAGCTAATGTTCAGTCTGCATCGCTGGCTCTTGCTCGACAGGATCGAAGAGCCACTGATAGGTGAACTGCCTAACCGGAAACTGGGAAGCTATATCAGCGGAACGGCAACGATATTATTTACTCTGGGTGTTATTACAGGTATCATCATCTGGGTTCCTCAAAAAGTAAGAAACTGGAAACAGGGGTTGAAAATAAAATGGTCTGCGAACTGGAAGCTGGTGAATCATGATCTTCATAACAGTCTGGGTTTTTACAGTTGTATCCTGCTTTTTATGATGGGCATTACCGGGCCGCAATGGTCATTTCCATGGTATCGTGAAAGTTTAAGAAAAGTACTGGGTACTTATCAGCCCGAAAATGCTTCTAAGCCTGAAACACCGAAATCAGGTTTACAGACGACAAATAGAAATACTTTACTGATCGAATCATTCATTGCGGCTGCAGATAAGAATCTGAACTATCCGGGTGATCTGACGATCAGCCTTCCTGCCGATTCTTCTGATGCAGTGCAGCTGAGCAAGACACGCAAGGGCTTCTTTGCACCGGTTGCAGCCGATAAGATCTGGATAGACCAGTATACCGCTTCAGTATTGCAGTCTGATATTTTCAGCCTTAAACCATTCAATGAGCGTATTTCAAATTCGATAAAGGCCATACATATAGGAGATGTTTATGGCACATTCAGTAAGATCCTTTACTTTCTGGCCTGCCTGATTGCTACGAGTCTGCCGGTAACGGGTACACTGATCTGGATCAATAAGATGAAGAAAGGTTGAATAATTAAATTAAGGTCCGGCCCGGATTGTTAACAGGATCTTTTATGTAATCTCTCAAATTTCAAGTCTCATATCTCCTATCTCAATTCTCCTGTCTATCTTTGCAGTATGCGTTTTGATATTATCACCGTCTTACCGGGTTTGCTTGAAAGCCCATTTGCACATTCAATCCTGCAGCGTGCACAAAACAAGGGGCTCGCTGAGATCCTGGTTCATAACCTGAGGGATTATTCAAGCAATAAGCAAAAATCGGTAGATGATTATCAATATGGCGGCGGGAGCGGAATGGTGATGGGGATTGAACCCTTTGCCAATTGTATTGAAAAATTGCTGGCTGAGCGTGATTATGACGAAGTGATCTTTATGACACCCGATGGGGAGACTCTCAATCAGAGTATGGCTAATGAACTGTCGGGCAAGCAGAATATCATGATCCTGGCCGGGCATTATAAAGGAATCGATCAGCGCGTACGAGATATTTTTGTGACCCGTGAAATATCCATTGGCGATTATGTGCTTTCGGGCGGTGAATTGCCCGCGGCTGTGTTGGTGGATAGTATTGTGAGGCTGCTTCCGGGGGTGTTGAATGATGAGACCTCCGCATTATCTGATTCTTTTCAGGGAGAGCTTCTGGATGCACCGGTTTATACAAGGCCTTCGGACTGGAGGGGCCACAAAGTTCCCGAGATATTACTAAGTGGTAACGAAGCATTAATTAATAACTGGCGCCATGATCAGGCACTGGAACGCACCCGGAAAAGAAGGCCGGATCTGTTGAAGTAGTAACCGTGTTTTGCCATAGGTCTGAAGCAGGAAGCCTGGTGTACCCGTTTTCATATCTAAGATTCTCCCTTTTGAGAGTGGCTGGAAACTTTGACAGAGGATTCTGACCCTGCCAATTAAACCCGACAGCAGCGATACCGGCCCTGCGATTAAGGCCTTGTGCAGTATGAGCGAATGACGGGACTGAATTAACCAATAGGCTCTGCACTTGCTTTCCAAATAATTATTAACATTCTCAGTAATTCTAATAAGCAATTATTAACTATAATATAGAAGCAGGAGGCAACAAGTGGCCAGCAAGGGGAATTTACCATGTATCATTCGGGGGAGAGAAGATTTCAGAAGTATACCGGTTTCAAATCTGTTTAGCCTTTCCCAGTAATTCAATAATCTTCTCCTTGTCTTTCAGCTGACTTTTAAGGGTGTTTATCAACTCTTTACAGGAGCTCAGCTCATTTTTCATACTTATATATTGAGCTTCTTCCTCTCCAAGCGTACTCTTTAGGATCCCAGCTTCATTATCTGAACTTTCTTCAAATAATTCGGAAACAGGGATATCTAATATATTAGCCATCCGTTTCAAATCTGTGTATTTTATTGAGCCTCTGGTAAGGCTTAGTTTCAATCCGTCGAATGTTTTTCCCATTTCCATTGCCAGCCAGCTTAATGAACGATTACGCTCCTTAAGCATTTTATTGACAATTTCTTTTAAATACATAATAATATCAGGAATAAAACACTATTTTTATTTGGAATAATTACTAAAAAAATTCGTAAATTAGTTTACAATATTTTAGTAAAAATATACAAAATATTGGATTCTAACACAGAATTTGTGGCTTATGTTTAAATACCGAATCAATGAAATATTGGCTAATATGCCAATGAAAGACTATCGGAAAACGTTGAAAGTTATACCAGAGGCCATTGGTGTTTCAGCCAATACTTTTTCAAATTATCGGAATATTAAATGTGGAGAAGACAGAGACATACCTCATCAAAAAGTTGTGCTGCTTGAAAAAATATTTGGGTTAAGTTCTGGCGAACTCGATAATTTCCATCTTGCTTATAAACCGATAGGGCAATTACTTGATGAATATCAGATTTGAATAATGAATGAAATATCAGAACCGGAAAATTATAATCGACTGCATCTCCGCTTGCTGGAGATGATTGCACATGATGTCAAAACGCCCATGGATAGTCTGGCTATGTTACTTTCTGTCTTAAAGGGCAAAAGACTTGATGATGAAGAATACGCAGTTTTTTTTGATTCGTTACAGACACATATCCAATCTTCGCGAAATTTAATGCAGGATTTACTGAGTTGGGCCAAAATACGTTTGAATGGACTGGATGACCAGTATGATTGCGTTTCGATGAAAGAGATAAATTCAGACATAATCCAGTCATTGGAATATTTTACCAGTGAAAAAGGTATATCAATATTGGATCAAACGGAAGAGGATCTTAAATCATTAATCCACGTGAATTTATACCGGTTTATCGTGCGAAACCTCTTGATAAATGGTATAAAGTACAGCCACAAAAGGCAAAATATATACATTAAAGCGTATCATAATAATGATAATCTGGAGGTAGAGGTTACTGACACAGGAATAGGGATTTCCAGCAATAAACTGGAAGAAATTTTTCGGTTCACGGGCAAGACAGATCCGGGTACTATGAATGAAAAGGGAACAGGTATTGGTCTGATGCTCTGTTATGAAATCCTGAAACAGTACGGAGGGAAGCTTTGGGCAAAAAGTACTCCTGGGGTAGGTACGACGTTTAATTTTTCTGTACCTGATTCAAAAAGTAATAGCTTTTAATCCCATTCTTTAAAACAAAATTTCGAATGGGCTTGCGATGTTCAATTTATTTTCCTAATATTGCAGTCCGATTTTTACGGGCTAAAAATCGACTTTAAGAGCTTAAAATCATGGATTTAGTAAAATTTGTTGAAGAGCAGGCGGTAGTTAAAAAGCAAGTTCCTGCATTCAAGGCCGGTGATACGGTAAGTGTTCACTATAAAATTCGCGAAGGAAATAAAGAACGTATCCAGATTTATCAGGGTGTAGTTATCCAGCGTAATAGTGTTGGTGTAAATGAGACTTTTACCGTACGTAAAATGTCAAACGGAGTAGGTGTAGAGCGTATCTTCCCTGTTAACTCTCCAAACATCGAGAAAATCGAAGTAAACAGTCATGGAAAAGTTCGCAGAGCGAAATTATTCTATCTGCGTGAGCTTACCGGTAAGGCTGCTCGTATTAAATCTAAAAGAGTGTAATTTAATAATAGGTTTATTGCCTCCCGGATACTATCCGGGAGGCTTTTTTGTTTAAAGCTATTTATAAAGTTCTTTAGAAGGCGGATATGAATTAAATCCGGCTTTATTCTATTATTTTTGAGCGAACCTAAAAGCTCATTTACTCATTCTCTAATTTGCTGATTCCATATCGTGAACACTGAATTTCTTGATCAACTATTTTTAGGGAACAGCATCAGAAATTACATGCTGTTTGCTTCCATTCTGCTATTCGGATTGTTGTTTAAACGTGTTTTCTCCAGGTTATTGAGCCGTCTTATGTTCAGACTGTTTATCCGCCTCAAATCCGGTACAGAACCAAGGGTATTTGTTGATCTGCTTTTACGACCGGTAGAAGTATTGATTCTTTTTGCAGTTATTTATCTGGCCATCAATCAGCTTGATTATCCGCTCCAGGAAGTGATATTCAAAAGAACACAAATGATCAATGGTAAACCGTCTGTTTATGAACTGATCCTGGTTCAGGTGGTTGATAAGGTATTTCTATTGCTTTTCATCATTGCAGGGTTCTGGATCATGCTCCGGGTCATCGACTTTATTGCTCATGTTTTATTACACAAGGCCTCATTAACCGAATCGAAATCTGACGATCAGATGGTTCCCTTCATTAAGGAACTGTCCAAGATCATAACGATCATCTTTGCAGTTTTTGTTGTGCTTGGGGCAGTTTTTAATCTGAATGTAGCAACGATCATTGCCGGATTGGGTATTGGAGGTATCGCCGTAGCACTGGCGGCGCAGGATACCCTCCAAAATCTGCTGGGCTCCTTTACCATATTTGCTGATAAGCCATTTTTAGTAGGTGATCTGGTCAGGATTGATAAGTTTGAAGGTACCATTGAAAAGGTGGGCTTCAGAAGTACCCTGATCCGTACACTGGACAAAACCCTGGTGATCATCCCGAATAAAAAAATGGTGGACAGTCCGCTGGAAAATCTGAGCCTTAGAAATCTCAGGAGAATGAAGTTCAATATCGCCCTGAAATATAATACCCCAGCCGATGCGATGATGAAGATATCGAAAGAGATTGAAACTTTTGTGAATGAACATCCCGCTACCAGTAATGATACCCTGGTCACTTTTGATTCTTTTGGCGATTCCTCATTAAATATTCAGGTGCTATACTTTATTGAGATCGTTGATTACAATGATTATATGCACATCCGTCAGGATATCAA
>JBAZCD010000099.1:0-8147 GCA_041671205.1 Pedobacter sp. | reverse complement strand
AAGCTCGATCTGGTGCATCCGCTTTTTCATGATCCAGGTAAAAATGGAATTTACAATTGTCATTCTGATTTAAGAGCTATTTGGGGCTTAGAGTTTCTTTTTTCGTAACTCAAAATTCTGACCAAGATAGAACTTTTTGGCCATTTCATTATTGGCAATCTCCTGTGGTGTGCCGGTGAGCATGATCTTTCCTTCGGCCAGCAGATAGGCTCTGTCTGTAATGGAAAGCGTTTCCTGAACATTGTGATCGGTTATAAGAATTCCGATATTTCGCAACTTGAGTTTTGCCACGATACTTTGAATTTCTTCTACTGCAATAGGGTCAACACCCGCGAATGGTTCATCCAGCAGGATGAATTTAGGGTCGGCAGCCAGAGCTCTTGATATTTCAGTTCTTCTTCGCTCTCCCCCGGATAAAAGATCGCCTCTGTTTTTTCTTACCTTATGCAGGCTGAACTCATCGATCAGCTGTTCAAGTTTATCTTTTTGCTCTTCTATGCTGAGTTTGGTCATTTCAAGAACCGCCTTGATATTATCCTCAACTGTTAATTTTCTGAACACTGAAGCTTCCTGTGCGAGGTAACCTATTCCCTTTTGTGCTCTCCGGTACATGGCATCCTCTGTAATATCCGCATCATCCAGAAACACATGGCCCTCATTTGGTCTGATCAAACCTACGATCATATAGAAGGACGTTGTTTTACCGGCACCATTGGGCCCAAGTAAACCAACAATCTCTCCCTGCGAAACATGGAAAGATACATTATTGACAACCGTACGTTGTTTGTATTTTTTGACAAGATTTTCTGCTCTCAGGATCATTTTTCCCGGTTTGGAAGAGCCGTTCGTATCCCCTTGATATTCAATTGTATTGATCGTTTCTCTTTCCATGTATTCTCTTCAATGGTATAACAAAGGTCAAATGGTGTACCTGAATTGATCAGGGGCAGATATTCAGCCAAACCAAACCCAATGCAATTAAAATAGATTAAATTATCCTGATGTACACACAATTTCAAGTGTTTGCTGCCAACAATTGCTGCCGGACCGTAAGTATAAACATTTCTGCTTATAAATACAGGGGCCATGTTTTGAGGGCCAAAAGGTTCAAACTGCTTTAAGATACGGAAGAATTTTGCATCGATCTGCTTCAGTTCAATTTCGGCATCTATGTTGATCGCCTGAACAA
Source organism: Pedobacter sp. (assembly GCA_041671205.1). Lineage (GTDB taxonomy): Bacteria > Bacteroidota > Bacteroidia > Sphingobacteriales > Sphingobacteriaceae > Daejeonella. The sequence goes on along the minus strand of JBAZCD010000099.1, from coordinate 6,958 downwards.
GCAGTTCTTCCGGAATGCTGGTCGCAACCACCTCCTCAAAACGCTGCTGAAAAGCCGGGATATTCTCTGTTTTCATGGTCAGGCCTGCCGCATATTTATGTCCGCCGAACTGCTCCAGAAGTTCACTGCAGGCGCTTAATGCTTCGTACAGATCGAATCCGGCGACCGATCTTGCTGAACCTGCTGCATAACCATTTGAATGAGTCAGTACAACAGTTGGCCGGTAGTATTTTTCCGTTAGCCGCGATGCAACAATTCCGATAACGCCTTTATGCCATTCAGCATTATAGACAACGGTAGTTTTTCGTTTGATCAATTCCGGGTCAGCATCGATCATGGCTAATGCCTGCTCAGTAATATTGCTGTCGTGCTCTTTACGCTCCGTGTTTTTTGTGTTGATGATCTGGCCATTTTCAAGAGCGATGGCATCGTTATCGGCAATCAACAAGTTTACCGCATGTTTTGCATCGTCAATTCTTCCGGCAGCATTTATTCTTGGTCCGATAGTGAAGACTACGTCTGTAATTGTGAGATCATCTTTCCTGCCCGAGATATTCATGAGGGCAGTTAATCCCTTGCAGGGTTCAGTATTTAACTTGGCAAGGCCAAACCAGGCCAGGATCCGGTTCTCACCGGTGATTGGTACAATATCTGAAGCAATACTTACAGCAACCAGATCCAGGTAGCAGCCGACCTGGTCAAAAGGAATGTCATATTTCTGAGCATAAGCCTGGATCAGCTTAAAGCCAATGCCGCAACCGGATAATTCTTTGTAAGGGTAATTGCAATCGGAACGTTTAGGATCAAGAACTGCTACTGCCGCGGGTAATTGTTCTCCGGGAAGGTGATGATCGCAAATGATAAAATCTATATTTCTCTCATTGGCATAGGCAATTTTATCGACTGATTTTATGCCGCAATCCAGTGCGATGATCAGTGAATATCCATTTTCCTGAGCGTAATCGATGCCCTGGGTAGAAATGCCATATCCTTCACGATACCGATCGGGGATATAAAAATCGATAGCGGAATGGTATTTTCTGAAAAAACTGTAAGTGAGGGCGACTGAAGTGGTTCCATCCACATCATAATCACCATAAATAAGGATCTTTTCTCCGGATTCAATAGCATGATGTATGCGGGATACTGCCTTATCCATATCCTGCATCAGGAAAGGGTTATGAAGTTTTTCAAGGCCGGGCCTGAAGAAATCTTTCGCCTCCTCATAGTCTCTGATCCCGCGTTTAACCAGAAGGCCTGCAAGTACCCTGTCAATTTTCAGGGATTCCTGCAATTCTGCTATTGCTGCAGGGTTTTCAACCTCCCGTTCCACCCACCTTTTTTGCATATCTTTGCCTAAGTAAACCGTAAAAATAGAATTTAACATCATAATATACAAAGAACGTTGAAAGCTTTCGCCTTACATGAAGGATCTTATTCTGTAGATAGTTCAAAGACATTTATTCCCTTCGATCCGGCCATTCATAATCCTAAAGACCGCCCTGCATCCCTGTTCATTTTTGTACAGCCTTTTCTGGTTGAAACTGGGAATGACCTGATCGTACTGGATACCGGACTTGGATTTCATAACGGCAAGGGTGAACTGATCCTGCATGAAAATATACGAAATTCAGGGTATGATCCGGAGGATGTCAGTCTGGTTCTGATGTCGCACCTGCACTTTGATCATGCAGGGGGAATGATCAATAAAACAGATGGAAAAGTATCGCTGAGTTTTCCTAATGCAGAGTATGTGATTCAGCGTGGAGAGTGGGAGGCTGCATACAGCAAACCATCACGATCTTATAAAACGGAGATCTTTGACTTTGTGCAGCGCAGCGGCTCGGTACATTTTATAGAAGGCAGCGGCCAGTTCAACAGGGAGATAGCCTTTGAACTGACAGGCGGGCATTGTGAGAACCACCAGGTTTTCCTGATCAGGGAGGATGAAGAAACGATTTTTTTTGGTGCAGATATTCTGCCCGAACCCGAACAGTTGCTAAGGAAGTTTATCGCTAAATATGATTTTGACGGCAGAAAAGCGATGGAGTTACGCCAGGAATACGGCATCAGGGCTGCTGAAGAAAACTGGGAGTGCTTATTCTACCATGCTAAAACCAGGGCAATTGCCAGGGTTGCTTATGAGAACGAAGTCTTCAGGATAGTTTAGGAAGATGAGCCAGGAACCAGGACTCAGGACCATTAGTAATTCAATTGACATGAACTGCCAATTGGACTCATAACCCTAACTGATAACTGAGAACAGGCAACGACTAACAAAAAGGCTGACAAGATTCAATTCCTGTCAGTCTTTTTACTTATCAGCCTTTTTATCAGTTTTTTTTCGCTGTCAGATTAATGTTCAGCTCAAACTCATCATCTATTGCCTTATCGCCAATATCTCCAAAAAAGGTTTTTGAACGGAATTTAATGTCATACCTGGTACGGTCAACCCTGATGCCGTTGGCTACAGCCACAACAACACCTTTTTCTTGTTTAACAGTTGCGGGGAAGCTTAGCGGGTGTGTAATCCCTTTAATTGTAAGATCTCCTGAGATATTAATACGTTCTTTACCGGCTGCTGTTACTTTTTTAATCTCAAATTTAGAGCTGGGGTTCTTTTCGGCGGAAAAGAAATCAGGTGATTTTAAATGGTTGGTTACCCTCGCATTATCGGAAGTGATACTTGACATATTCATCAGAAATACTCCCTTTTGTAAAGATTTTCCATTATAAATCAGGCTGCCTTCTGTGATTTTAACTGTTCCGGTATGGCCGCCACCAACTTTTTTTGCCGACCAGGATATCGTTGAACTTTCGGTATCAACAGTATAAACATCTTCTTTAACCGGATTAAATGCCATCAGGAAGATCATGCCCGTCAAAAAGACTGTAAAAGAGATTAATTTTTTCATATTCATTCTAAGATTAATTGGTCAATTCCTACTAAGATATCCTAAGATATTTTTTGTTCATCTAATTTCTTTACTGTCACGGATAAATTACTTCATGCTGACAATCAAACCGGGAGGCTCGATTTATTATTGAAATAGATACAAAAGGTGGTACCTACGTCAGGCATACTGTCTACTTCGATTTTTCCGTCCAGTGCCTCAATCTGCGACTTGATAATATAAAGGCCCAGTCCTTTCCCTTCAATCTTTGTGTGGAAGCGCTGATAGAGCCCGAAGATCTTATTCCCAAATTTGTCAAGATTGATGCCTATTCCATTATCACTAAAGTAAAGCTGAGTATAATCTTTGTCTTTACGCGTTTTTAAGCTAATCACCAGCTTTCTGTTATTTGATTTGTACTTTATCGCATTAGTAAGCAGATTGATGAGAATACTGTGGAGGTATCGTTTCGGGAAATTTATTTTTTTACATTCAGCAAAGTTTACTTCTATTTGAGCGTCTGATTGTTTGATCTGCTTTGCTATTGTTTTAAGTACAATATTCAGTTCGGTTTGCAGATCCAGATTTTCGTTTTTAACAGACTCAACCGATTTACTGGCAACGATTTCTACCAGGTCATTCAGCGTATTATCCAGTTGAGTAACACATTCATGGATGCTCTGTTTAATCTCATTTTCAAGCTCTTTCGGGATTGAACCTTCCTTCTGCATTTCGGTCAGACTTAATAAATTGACTACCGGCGCCCGGAGATTGTGAGAGGTGATATATGCGAACTTTTCGAGTTCATTGTTCTTTTTTCTGAGTTCTTTTGTAATTTCCTGTAATTCGATTTCTTTTCGTTTAATAAAGTCAATATCCAGATAGGATCCAATAACCATATTTTTTCTGCCATCGCCACTAGCACTGATCATTCTGCTGAAAGACAGAATCCATTTCCATTCGCCATGAATAGTTTTGATGCGATAGGTCAGATTATTGTATGAATTTCTCCCTTCCCTTAAAGAGGCGGTAGCCTGTCTAACATTTTCCTGGTCATCAGGATGAATAGCGTTTAGAAGCGCATTATGTTCTAAGAACATATCCGGGTCAATACCATGATTATGAAACCATTTCCGGTCATAAGTCACTTTACCGGTATCCAGGTCTCTGCTCCAGATACTAAGTCCCGCGGCTTCAATCGCCAGTTCCAATCGTTGTTCTGTCTTTGTACGGTTCTGGATTTCCGTTTGCAGGTCGGCGGTTCTCTTAAGGACCAGTTTTCGCAGCTGCCAGGTACCGATAAGGACTGCAATGAACAGAAATGCCGCCACCCCGATCACATAAAGCAGGTAGTCATAATATTGTACCTTTTTTGTACTCGGCGACATGAATAACAAGCCGTCGAGTGTAACATCTTTACCTGCCAGTCCAAGTTGTTTATATATATTAAGCATGTTCTGCCAGCGCCCCGGATTCATGTGCCCGATCTCAACAAGTCCCGGAAGTATAAGCTTTTGCATCTCTTCGGCTTCTTTTAGCAGTTGTTCTCTTGTGATACCACGGCGTTTAACACCAGGTAATTTCAGGATATAATCAGCTATCTCCTGAGGGTGGCTCATTGCATACTGCCAGCCTTTTAAACTAGCCTCATTGAATTTCTCAACTATTTTAGGCTGTTTATTGGCTATTTCACGTGAGGTAAAGAGCAGATCTCCATAAAAATCGATGCCATAATTCATTGGGTTAATCAGGGTTACCTGATAACCCATCCCGCGTAAAAGTTCCGGTTCAACGGTAATGTAAGCACTCATTGCATCTGCTTTGCCGCTGATAAGATCCTTACTATTCCAGCTATGCTTAATGATATTTACAGAATCGATCGGAATCCCCTCCTTTAATAAAAGAGCTTTGAGTAATCTTCCTCCCTGGTCTTCAGATGTCATTATGGTTTTTCCTGCGAGATCTGACGGCGAATTGATCTTCTTGTCTGACAGGGTCATAAAAACATAGGGGGAATGCTGGAAAATGACAGAAATAACAACAACAGGTTGATTTTTAACATGAGAATTGAGGATATCCGAGCCGGTTACTCCAAAATCAGCTTTGCCTGATAAGACTTTATCAATCGGGGGACTGTTTTCGTTGCCCTCGAACACTTCAACATCTAAACCAGCGTCTTCATAATATCCCTTTTCCTTTGCCGCATAATATCCCGCAAATTGAAACTGGTGGTACCATTTTAGCTGAAGCTTGATTGGTTTCAGATCCTGGGAAATGGCATAAAAGGGATAATTCAGACATGGCAGTATAAGGAATGCATAGAGTAATATTGTATGAAAACTTATTTTCATGTGCTAAATCCCATTAAAGGTGCTCTTCAATATTCTTTGGACAAATTATAATACACCCTGATTCAGTATCCAGTTGCTGGCTCAAAATGCGTTTTATGCTACAGAGTTGTTTTTAGGTGATTTTGCTGATTTAATTTTAAGGGTATTTTTTTTTCTCAATAATTTAAATTTGCTTAATAAATTTAACTAAGAGACAATTTTAACGATTAAAAATGATTTTAAATGGAAATACCCTGCTATTAAGTCAGGGTATTTCTAAATTCAGGAATTTTAAAGAACTATTGATCAGACTGTTTCCTCTGCATAAGATTCTACAGGCGGACAAGAACAGATCAGGGTCCTGTCGCCATGCGTATCATTAACCCTTCCAACTGATGGCCAGAATTTATAAGCAGCCACATAAGGTAAAGGGAAAGCAGCAGTTTGACGGGAGTATGGGTGTTCCCATGCATCTGCAGTAACAACAGCAGATGTATGGGGGGCATTTTTTAGGGGATTGTCGGCATGATCCAGTTTTCCGCTTTCAACTTCTGAAATTTCGGCACGGATGGCAATCATTGCATCACAAAAACGGTCCAGTTCATGCTTAGGTTCTGATTCTGTAGGTTCGATCATGACCGTACCTGCAACCGGGAAAGACACTGTTGGGGCGTGGAAACCATAATCCATCAGTCGTTTTGCAATATCAGTTACTTCAATTCCGAAGGATTTGAAGGCACGGCAATCCAGGATCATTTCATGTGCACAGCGTCCGTGACTTCCTGAATATAAAACGGGATAAGATTCTTCTAAACGGGCTTTGATATAATTGGCGTTCAGGATAGCATATTTTGTTGCGTTGGCCAGGCCTTCGCCGCCCATCATCGCAATGTATGCGTGTGAAATCAGCAGGATCGAAGCAGATCCCCATGGGGCTGAAGAAACCGCTGAAATGGATTTTTCATTACCCATGTCAACAACAGCATGTCCGGGAAGATAAGGTACGAGATGTTTTGCAACACCTATCGGGCCCATTCCGGGTCCGCCGCCTCCGTGTGGGATACAAAATGTTTTATGCAGGTTGAGGTGACATACATCGGCTCCGATTGTCGCCGGACTTGTCAGGCCTACCTGGGCATTCATATTTGCTCCATCCATATACACCTGACCTCCGTATTGATGAATGACTTCGCAGATCTCAATGATCGATTCTTCGAACACACCATGTGTAGAAGGATAGGTAACCATCAGGCACGAAAGATCGGAAGCATGCTCGGCAGCTTTAACTTTCAGATCAGAAACGTCGATGTTCCCTTTTTCGTCGCATTTCACGATCACGATCTTCATTCCTGCCATGGCTGCAGAAGCAGGGTTGGTTCCATGTGCAGAAGCAGGAATCAGTGCAACATTTCTTTGCCTGTCTCCCCTGTCAAGATGATAGGCACGGATAACCATGAGTCCGGTATATTCGCCCTGGGCACCGGAGTTTGGCTGTAAACTCATGGCCGCAAAGCCGGTGATCTCGCTAAGCCATTTGTTCAGTTCATCAAAGATCTGCATGTATCCTCCAACCTGATCGGTTGGTGCGAAAGGATGGATCTTGCTGAATTCAGCCCAGGTAACCGGAACCATTTCTGTTGTGGCATTCAGCTTCATGGTACATGAACCCAGAGCGATCATTGAATGGCAAAGCGAAAGATCCTTTGCTTCCAGTGATTTAATATATCTGAGCAT